>MVQP01000032.1 GCA_002067235.1 Syntrophorhabdus sp. PtaB.Bin047 | reverse complement strand
TGAGATCTGCCCCGCCGATGCTATCACTGTCGATGACACGGCAAAAGTTGACCCTGAACTGTGCACCGAATGCGGTGCCTGTACAGAAGAATGTCCCGTAGAGGCTATTACTTTAGAAGAGTAATCCAGCTGATTTGACGCGCAAATTATAAAAGGATGGGGTGTCGCCACCCCATCCTTTTATCGTAATCCCTTCCTTCGTTCTTTTCGCTTACAGACCCTTTACCACTACCTCCGAAAGGTCCATGGCCTTCATGGTCTCGATCTTCTCTTTATCCTTGATGGCGTCTTCCATCATGATAAGGCAGTACGGACATGCCGTCACGACGGTGTTGGCCTCTATCGCGATGGCCTCGTCGATCCTGGCATGGTTGATCCTCTTGTGGTGTTCTTCCATCCATATCCGGCCGCCGCCGCCGCCGCAGCAGAAGCTCCGGTTGTGGTTCCTGCCCATTTCCTCGTAAACACCTTTGCTGACCTTGCCGAGGACGTTGCGAGGCTGATCGAAGATGCCGTTGACCCGGCCGAGATAACAGGGATCGTGAAGCGTCACTTTTCCTTCAAGAGCGGGGTTCAGTTTGAGCTTCCCTTCCCCGATCAGTTTGTTGATGAATTCCGCCTGGTGGTAAACCTCGAAGTTGCCGCCGAGCTGCGCATATTCCTTCTTGATCGTGGTGTAGCAGTGCGGGCAGGTGGTTATTATCTTCTTGATGCCTATCTCGTTAAGGAGCTCCACGTTGCCCTGCGCGGTGCCGAGATACTGCTCCTCGTTGCCGCAGCGCCGTGAGGGATCACCACAGCACATTTCGTCAGTGCCGAGAATGCCGAAGTTGACGCCCGCCTGATTGAGTATCGTGGCAAAGGCCCTGGCGACCTTTCTGTTCCTGTCGTCGAGGGAGGCCACGCAACCCACCCAGTAGAGGTATTCCACTTCCTGCTCCATGGCGTTTCTGACTTCAAGGCCTTCGGTCCATCCCAGTCTTTCCTTCTTTCCCATTCCATAGGGGTTGTTGTTCTTCTGAAGGTTCTTGAAGAGAAGTTTAGTCTCTGACGTTGTCTTGCTGAGCGTAAGAGTAAGGTAGCGCCTCATCTCTATGTTTTTGTCGAAGGTCGGGATGGATACCGGACAGTTCACCTGACAGGCGAGACAGGCGGTGCACGACCACAGGGTCTCTTCCTGGATGGTCGTATCGATCATGCCGTCCTCGTTCTTGACACCCGCACAGTGGCGTTCCCACTCAGCCTTGAGGTCCTGTATGAACTGTTTCGGGGAGAGCGGCTTTTCCGTATTGTACGCGGGGCAGAGGTCCTGGCAGCGCCCGCAGCGCGTACAGGCGTCGAGGTCGAAGATTTGTCTCCAGGTAAAGCCGTCTATGCTGTTGATGCCAAACTCCTCGGCGTTCTCGAAATCCTCAATGGGTGCTATGGCGCCCCGTGCTCCCTCGGGGACATCTTCAACGCCCCGGAACATCATGTTGAGTGATGAGGTGATGATGTGGAGCAGTCTCGAATAAACGATGTAGGCGAGAAGACCGAAGGAAAGGACCATGTGCAGGTACCAGAGTACCTTGTGGGTCACTTCGATAGACTCCTTCGGCATGCCGGTGAACATGTAGGCCGTTACGTAGCCCACGAAACTCCACTTCTCATAGTCGGGCATCGAATGGGCGATCCTCACACCTTCCGCCAGGAATCCCGTTACGAGAACGACGAGTATCCAGACCAGCACTATGGCATCGTCCGGCTTGTTGTCAAGCCTCGTCGGTTTCGTTACGTAGCGCCGGTATATGGCCATCAGTATGCCGATGATGGCCATGAGGCCCGCCAGATCCAGGAAGAAGGAGAAGAGCAGGTAGAAACCGCCCTTCAGGAACTTCACCTTGAACAGGAGGTCCGTGAAATCCGCCTGAATAGCGACAAGGGCCGTCCCGACGGAAAGCACCAGGAATCCCCAGAAGATGAAGAAGTGCATCCAGCCCGGGAAGGCTTCGCGCAGGATGGACTTGTGAAAGATCCCGTTCGCGATGAAATACCCTATCCTCTCACCAAGCCTCTTGGTGAATTGTATGGGGGATGGCTTTCCTATCTTCCACATGGCGTAGCGCTTTTTCAGTCCCACGATCAGAATGATAGCAACAATGACCATGAAGGCATAACTGACATATTGACCAGCATGTCCTACGTTCCACATGATCTCTCGTCCGACATCGACCATAAACTCTGCCTCCTGAGGATTTTTTTGTATATTATCATTTCAAAAGATGGGCAAAATCAACAAAAATGTGATTGATTTCACGAACCCCCTTCGATTGTCTCCCGAAGTCTCCCCCTCTCACGTGGGCAAGAACCCGGCCAATCGGCCATCTAGCGGCACGGTGAAGCAAATTTTGCTTGACATTTTTTCGCCCTCTTTGGTATTGTACACCCTATAATACCGAACAAAGGGGTTCTATGAGAAGACGGCTGATATTCTGCGTACTCTGCATCGGCATCCTGTTCCTGACAATCCCTCTGGTCACCACCGCCGCCCAGGTCACACACAAGGTGAAACGCGGTGACAGCATTCACAACCTGGCAAAGAAGTATCACGTTTCCGTGAGCCATCTCAAAAGCGTCAACGGGCTCCGTTCAAACAAGCTCTCTATCGGACAAATGATCGTCATCAGGAACAACGATGAGAACCCTGGCACCAGAGAGACCCGCAAGGGGTCGTCCTCAAAAACGATAAGGGCCCAGGCGAGACAGGAGACACCGGCAGAGCCCGTCATCTCCGAGAACGATGAAGAGCTGGTCGAGTACAAGGTCAAGCGAGGCGACACGCTCGATAAGATAGCCAGCAAGTTCAACGTCGAAAAAGATGAACTCATCGCAACGAACAATCTCACATCAAGAAAGAACAGGAAACTGTCCCCCGGGAAGACCATCCTCATTCCGAAGGTGATGGAAGACGATGGTGACGACGGCGATACGATCGTGTCGTTCAAGTATGTCCCGGTGAAACCCTGGAAGAACAGCGAAGAGAAATACATGCTCGTGAAGGTGGCGAAGAGTTTCATGGGAGCCCCTTACAAATACGGCGGGAACACCCTGCGTGGCCTGGACTGCTCAGCGTACGTAAAGAAGATCTATGAGATCTTCGATGTGGAACTGCCGAGAAGCGCCCGCGAACAGTTTATGGTCGGGAACAAGATCTCCAAGGAAGAACTGTCCGTCGGCGACCTTGTCTTCTTCAAGACACGGCGATACGCGAAATATCCCACCCATGTGGGCATCTTCATAGGCGATGGCAATTTCATTCACGCCTCTTCGGGAAAGAGCCGTCTCGGCGTGAAGATAGACACGCTCACTTCCGGTTATTATTTCGGGGCCTACATCGGCGCGACCCGCATCAAGGGCAGCACCGATGGAGCGAGCGGCCGGGGGCCCGAGGCGACACAGCCGGTGGAGAAACCCAGTAACAACTCCTGATACCCCATGTGAGAAAGGAATCTTTTCTCGCAGGCCTTTCGATAATCCTCTATCTATCCGGCCATCTGGCCCTCCAGTGGAATCTTGAACCCGCGATCAGCTTCTTCTATGTCACCTCCTGGTGGTCATACATAATCCTTCTCGATTCCCTTGTATCATGGAGGTCAGGAAAGCCTCTCTTCCTCAACCGTTCCCTGCCGGCGGTGATGATCATCTCCTGTGGCTACTGGTGCGCTTTCGAGCTCGTCAACCTGCGCATTGAGAACTGGTTCTACATCAACGTTCCCCACGCTGTTGCGCTGCGATATGCCGGATATCTCCTTGCCTACGGCACAGTCATCCCGGCTATCGGTCTCACGGCGTCCATCGTATCCCCGCTTCTCGGACGTATCAGAATACGACCCGTCGCGGCCCCCCGCAGTTATCCGGTCCGGGCCATATCCTGCGGCATCGCCCTTCTCCTGCTCACACTGATCTTTCCCGGTTATCTCTTCGGCCTCGCCTGGATATTTGCCATCCCCCTTATCGACGGGGTGAATTACCATGCTGGACACCGGTCCTTCATGGGCGATCTCGAGCGCGGAGAGATCGGTCGTCTTCTTGGCGCCCTGGCTTCCGGACTCGCGTGCGGCCTGCTGTGGGAAGTGTGGAATTCTCTCTCGCCCGTCAAATGGGTTTATACCGTACCTTTCTTCGAGCACATGAAACTCTTCGAGATGCCTCTTCCCGGGTATATCGGCTTCCCCGTCTTCGGCGTGGAGACTATTGCATTCATTGACCTCTTCCAGAGCCTTCGACGCAAGAGGACCGCGTTTGCCCTGACGCTCTGCATCGCCCTTTTCATCACGGTCATCTCTTTCGTCTCTATTGACGCGTACACCGTCTTTTCCCGAACCACCCCCGTAGTGCAGCTTTCCTTTCTCGGCCGACAGAGCAAGGAGGCCCTCATCGCCTCGGGGGTAAGGACGAACCTGACCGTCGACACAAGACTGCTAGATCCCGGCGAAGCTCAGAGAATGAGGCTTGTCAACCTCAGGGGCCTTGGCTACGAGAACTACCTCAAACTGGAGGCCCACGGCATCACCGGCGTAGGCGACCTCAGCGGGGTCGACGAGACCGCGCTATCCCGCGTACTCGCGGAGAAGAACCTCCTGAGGATACACATCTATCAGTCAGCGGCGCGGGCACATTGAGTGTTGACATACCGATGTATCTGTGGTGAAATAGCACGCAGAAATGGCGAGAAAAAAAGAGAAAGAGCTCATCCACAAGCCTGACATGCTTGTCACGGTCTTCGAATCGGTTTCTCTGTACATCAGAGAGAACACAAAGCGGTGCCTCTACGGGCTCGCGGCGCTTCTCATCATAGTCGCCGCCGTCGCTGCGTACATCGTCTACGCCAACCACCAGGCGGAGAAGGTCCAGTATCAGCTGGCGCTGGGTATAACCGCCTGGGAGACATACGAACAGACAAGGGCTGCCGGGGAGATGGACAAGGCGGAAGGCATCTTCCAGAAGATCGCCTCGGGGGCGAGCGGCAAACCCGGCCACATCTCAAAACTGTACCTGGCAAACATCAAGCTCGCCCGGGGCAAGAGGGATGAAGCCCTGAAACTCTACCAAGACGTCTCCAGGAACTCATCGAACAAAACACTCACCCACCTCGCCGACAGGGCAGTCAAAAACCTCGAAAAGAAGTAAAGAACCGTTTCAGGTTTCACGCAAAAAAAAACAGTTGCGCGTTTCGATTCAAAGGCCACGGTCTCGCCCGAACCACGGCCCACGCCGTGGCCGAACTGGGCCTTTTCCCTTGACACCTGAGACCTGAGACTTGCGACCTGAAACGGCCTTTAAGAATAAAGCGCCTTGACCGGCTCGTATTTCGTTCCCTCCCTGGCCGGGTAGATGCCCGCGAGGACACCGACGACCATGCTGATGCCAAGGGCCAGGGGGATGTTCATGGAGAACACCATGGGGAAGCCCCCGATCATATCGACGATCACCGTTATCAGAAGCCCCGCTAGAATACCGCCGATGCCGCCCGTCAGAGCGACGATGACCGATTCCGACAGGAACTGCATTATGATGTCCCTCTTCTTGGATCCCACTACCCGCCTGATGCCGATCTCCATCTTCCTCTCCGATATGGAAAGGAGCATGATGGCAAAAATCCCCAGGCCACCGATGAGAAAGGACACCGTCGAGGCGATAATGGTCAGAACCGAAACGAGGCGTATGCCCTCTTCCTGGGTCCTCAGCACGTCTTCCATGGTGAAAACGGTAAAGTCATCCTTCTGCTCCGGTTTCATGTTGTGGGCCTTTCTAATGAACACTTTCAACGCCGACTTCATACCGGCAAGCGGATACCCGTCCCTCACTTGCACGTACATTCCTTTTATGTAATCGACGTTGCTGTAGCGGCGCATGAAAGCGTTGAGAGGAATATAGACCTGGAGGTCCTGGTCCTGGCCCGCGAAGTCCGTGCCCTTTTCCGTCATGACCCCCACGATCTCCGTTGGGACGCGAAAGACCAGGATGTTCTTCCCTATGGGATCCTCGCCCGAGAACAGGCTCTCAACGACCTTGTACCCCACGACAGCCTTCTTCTCGGCCTTCGCGTCCTCCTCGGCGGTGAAGTACCTTCCCGCTGCCAGATCGACGTTGCGTATGTCGAACACCCTGTTCGACACACCGGCCACACTCACGTTGAGCATGCTGTCCCTGTATCGTGCGGGATAGCTGACGTCGTAATAGGGGACTACCTCAACAACGCCGGCAAGAGATTCCTTCACGAGCTGGGCGTCCTTCAGTTTCAGCGTCTTCGATTCTGAGAACTGCCGCGTGCTCCTTCCCGCCGCATGGACGAGACCGGCCCTGACGATCACGAGGTTCTTGCCGAACTTCCCGATCTCCGATTCTATCTTCTTCTTCATACCGTTGCTGATATTCCCGAAGGCGACGAGGCTCATGACGGCGAAGAGAATGCCGAGGAGTGCCAGGGTCATCCTGGCCTTGTGGACGACCAGGTTCTGAAAGGCTATCCTCAGGTAGAAGGAAGCGGTGTATCTCATCCCCGGATCGCCTCTATCGGTTCTATCCTGCTCGCCCTCAGAGCCGGCCTCAACCCCGACAGGAGGCCCGTGAGAAAACTGAAAAGAAGGGCAAAAAGGACCACCTTGAACGAGAACATCATGGGAATGTCGAAGAGCTTCTCGAAGGTGCCGCCGAGAATGACGCTAAGCAATATTCCGGCGATGCCCCCGATGAAGGTGATGAGGACAGACTCGAAGAGAAAGGAAAGGAGGATTCCCTTCCTCGTCGCGCCATAGGCCCTCCTGATGCCGATGTCCTTCTTGCGCTCCTGTATCGTGAGATAGAAGAGGTTGGCAAGGACGAAACCGCTGACAACGAGGGCCACGACCGACGCCGTCCCCAGAAAGAGCAGGAGCGACCCCGAGATCACCGTCACGAAGGCGAGGATGTCTTTTGAGCTCCTGATGGTAAAGTCGTCATCGAGGTTGCCTTTCAGTCCGTGACTCATCCTGAGCGCTGCCCGTATGTCCTCTATCGTACTGTCCAGATCCCTGTGCGTCTTCAGGCGGACCAGGCTCAGGTACCGTTTTTCGTTGACGATACGGGTCGTCACCGTCGTCAGCGGCATGATCACCCTGTCGTCCACATGCGGTCCCCCGACGCTTCCCCCCCGCTCTTCCAGCACACCGATGACCCTGGTGGGGAGCTTGCCCACGAGGATCGTCTTGCCCAGGGCGGGTTCACCCCGGAAGAGCTCTTCATGCACCTTGGCCCCGATGACGCAGACGGCTTCCGCCCGGTCATAGTCGCCTGCCGTAAAGACGGTACCCGTCTGGAAACCCCAGGAGAAGGATTCAAAGTAGTTCGTCGTGGACCCTATCGCCTGGGTCTGCCAGTTCCTGTCCTTGTACCGCATCATGACATTGCGGGCCGAGAACACCTTCATGACGTCGTAGACGCCCTCCACTCTGGCAAGAAGATCGGCGTCGTCCACCCTGAGGGTGCTCACCCGTATCCTCGCGGCGCGCTGCCTCTCGCCGCCGCCGAAGACCATGATCGCGTCCGGTCCCAGCGCCTCGAAGATAACCTGGGCTTTCTTGTTGGCCCCGTCGATGGTTGTAACGATAATGCAGATGGAGAGGATGCCGAGGGCAACGCCCGAAAAGGAGAAAACGACCCTGCCCCGATAATAATAGAGGATCTTCAGGACCTCTTCGACAAACTCTCTAAGTTGTCCTATCTTCTGAAATAGCGCCATCCTCTATCCTGACAAGGCGTCTTCCGAAGGTCGCAAGCCGCGGATCGTGGGTCACGACGATGATCGTCTTCCCCTCGTCGTTGAGCATCCGGAAGAGTTCCATGATCTCGCCGCCGGTCTTCGAATCGAGGGCTCCCGTGGGCTCATCGGCGAGGATGAGGTCCGGGTCGTTGACGAGCGCCCGTGCTATGGCGACGCGCTGCTGCTCCCCCCCGGAGAGTTGCGACGGTTTGTTGTGTATCCTGTGTTCCAGACCGAACTTCCCGAGGAGCATCCTGGCCTTGTCCCGGGGGTGCTTGATGCCCTTCCTGGAATAGACTATAGGTATGAGGACATTCTCGATGGCATCGAGGTAAGGAAGCAGAAAGAACTGCTGAAAGACGAAACCGATGTGGTTGTTCCGCATGTCGGCAAGCCTTTCGTCATCGAGGCCGTCCACATTGGTATCGGCGAAGACATATTCGCCTTCCGTCTGCTTGTCGAGAAGCCCGATGATGTTCATAAGCGTCGTCTTGCCCGACCCGGAGACACCCATGAGAATGACGAACTCCCCCCTGGTGACCGTGAGGGTGATGCCCTTGAGGATGGGAAGCTCACGGTCCCCCACGAAGTAGCTCTTCCTGATGTCTTTGAGAACGATCACTTTCTCGGACCCGCGTTGCTCTGCGGCTTCTTTGCAGACGGGGCCATGGACGGGACGACGATCTGCTGCCCCTCGGTAAGTCCCGATGTTATCTCGGTGTAGCTCTGATCGCGCACGCCGGGGACGACCTCCTGGCGGACGGTCTTGCCCTTCGATCTCACGTAGACGACATTCTTCCTGTCCTCAAAGCGTATCGCCCCGTTGGGCACGACGATCACATTCACCTTCTCCTCTATGATGATGCGGACATGGCTTGTCATCTCCGGCTTCAGGGTGAGGGCATCGTTGGGGTCGATCTTGACGATGGCGAGGTAGTAGACGATATTCTCCTTGATCTCCGGCTGTGGATAGATGCGGTCTATGGCCCCTTTGTATAACCTGTCACGGTAGGCGTCGACCCAGTACTCCACCTTGAGCCCCGGCTTCACCCTTCCGATGTCGGTCTCGTCCACGTATATCCACATCTCCAGCTTCGTGGGATCGATGATGGTTATCAGGTTGGGTGCCGACAGGCCCGAGACAACCGTCTCCCCCTCCTGGGTCGCGACGGACGAGATATATCCCGATATGGGCGCGTAGATCTTCGTGTAACTGTGACTGACCTTCAGGGCCTTCAACTTTTCCTGCGCCTCTTTCACCTTTGCCTTGCCGAGCTCTACCTGAGCACGGGATACGTCGAGCTCGCGCTTGGCCTTTTCCACGCTGTCCTTTGTCGTATACTCCCTGGCGAGAAGACGCTGCTCTCTCTCGTAGTTTGTCTGGTTGTAGAGGTCCTGGGCACGTTTTGCCTCGAGGTCCCTGCGTTGCTGTTCCACGGAGGCCTCGGAGTTGCGGATATTAGCGAGGATCTCCCGATCGTCGATCTCGACGATGAGGTCGCCCTTCTTCACGTAGTCTCCCACCTGGAACTTGAGCCTGTTCAAGGTCCCCGTCGCGCGGGTCCCGACCTTGACGATGGCTCCCACCTGGGCCTTGATGATACCCGTCTGTTCCGTGGAATAGACGACGTTGGAACGCTTCACCGTAAAAGGTTCCCCTTCCTTTTGCCTGTCACCCTTCCTGGTGACGAAGAAAACAACAAGGAGTATGATGCAGAAAGCGGCGATCGCGTACAGGATCTTCTTTTTCATTAACGCTGGTCCCCGAGGTAGGCCGCCTTTTCCAGGTAGGCCAGGGAAACCTGGGCTTTTGCCAGGGAGCTGACGTAGCTCTCGTTGGCCGAAGCAAGGTCCTTCTCGCTTTGGAGAAGGTTCAGGATATCACCTTTGCCTTCCATGTACTCACCGTAAAGCTGGTTGAAGTTCGAGGTCGCCTCCCGGACAAGTTCCCCGTACATCTTCACATCCGCTACGCTCAGTTCATAGTCCTTGACCGCTTTTGCGATGTCGAGACTGGTCGTTCTCCTGGTTTCGGCGAGCCTCTGGCGGGCCGCGTTGACGTCACTCATGGCCCCCTGCATGTTGTAATACCGGCCGACCCCGTCAAAGAGGGGAAAGGAAAGACTGAGCATGAAGGCATCGGTCCTTCCGTCAGGAAAGAATCGACTGTCCTGCCTGGTCTGCTGAAGAGTACTGTCTATCCTGGGATACCAGGCTGCCTTCTTCTCGTCATACACCGTCATCAGCCGGTCTATCTCCTTTTGCTGCGTTATGATCTCAGGTTTCATCGTAAGGGCTCTGTCGTTGAGGCTCCTGTAGTCGGCCGTGAATGAGGGCGCTAAGAGCGGGCCCTCCACATCGAAAGGATCCGGGATCCGGACAATGATCAGAGACCTCACCGATTCCAGGGACTTCTCATATTCCTTTCGAGCCCTCTGCAGGTCGATCCTGGCGTTGAGGAACCGGACCTCCGCCTGCAGCAGTTCGCTCTTCTTGGCAACTCCTTCCTCATACCTTCCGCGGGTGAGGTTATATATCTTCTGCGCGGCCTGCAGTGCCTCCTGCCTCTTCCCGACTATGGACTTCGCCCCGAGCGCGACGTAAAATGCGCTCTTGATATTGTACACGACGTCTTCCCGAACGCTCTTGAAGCGCTCTTTCTCCCTCTCCCAGGCGAGAAACGCGCGCTTCCGCTTTGCCCATCGCTCGCCGCCATCGAAGACCCGCCAGGAAATGGAGCCGGTGAACGTGAAAGCGTCGCGGGAATCGGTTGTGTCCCTCAGGTTGCCCGTGTAAGTACTTATCGGCGTCATGGGGGATATCGTCCGTATGTACGAAGACCCGATCTGGGCCTGCGGCAGGAAAGGATCTATGGACGATATGTAGGAGAATCGCGATCGCTTGACGAACTCCTCCTGTTCCTTCATGACGTAGGATTCGCCGAGACCGTTCCTTATCGCGTCATCAAGGGTGATGCAAAGACCCGTCCCGGGAATGAGAAAAACTGCAAGGAAACAGACAGCCCGCCATAGCGGGATATGTCTTGTCGAACAAATTGTCATGTGATCCATGAACCGAGCTCGCGCCATCTTATCCGTCGGAAACGTCTTTAAAACCGCCGCAAGTGCTATTGTAGCACAATCATTCTTCTGTCACAATCGAAAGACATGGGGTCGGGTTCGAAAAAGCGTGTGGAACGAAGAAAAAGAAAATGCCGAGGAACGGAATTGAACCGCTGACACGGGGATTTTCAGTCCCCTGCTCTACCGACTGAGCTACCTCGGCAATGTGATAATTTAAAACATAACCCGTTACGCCCTGTCAACAGTTTACTTGGAAAACGAAGGGTCTGAAACCTTTGACAGGACCCGCCAACGTATGTTACACAGATTCAGCATATCCCCGAGCAGGTTAAACTTATGAAGCCATTCAAGGGAATACTTTATAACACCCGGAAGACCGACGGCATCGCCGATCTCGTCTGCCCTCCCTACGACGTGATCGAGGATACGGAGCCCTATTACGCGAGGAATCCCTTCAACGCGATACGATTGGAGCTTCCCCGGGACCTGCCCGACATGGACAGGTACCGGAGCGCGAAGAACACCCTCGACGACTGGCTCTCGAAGGGTGTCCTCGTACCTGATCCCGGCGAGTCCATCTATGTCTACGAACAGGAATTCACCGTTCAATCGTCGACATTCGTCAGAAAGGGTTTCATCGGTCTCCACCGGCTCGACAGGGAACGCATCCTGACGCACGAACAGACGCGAAAGAAGGCAAAGGCCGACAGGGAACAGCTCATCGGTACCCTGAAGACCTATACCAGCTTCATCTTCGGCCTCTATGACGACAGGGAGAAGAGGATCCGGGGCCTCATCGACAGCGCACCGGTGCAGCCGCTCTTTGAATTCACCGACGAGCAGTCCATAAGGACCAGATTCCAGCGGATCACGGACCCGGACTCGATCGCCGCCATAGCCGCTATTCTCGACACAAAGAACATATACATCGCCGACGGACATCACAGGCTCGACGTGTCCTACCGCCTGGGAGTCCCCTACGCCCCCTTCTATCTCACGGATATGTACGATGAGGGCATCGTGATACTTCCCTACCACAGGCTGGTCAGGTTCGCACGGAAACGGCCCCTCGCGGAGCTCATTGAGGCGCTTGAGGCATATATGACGGTCGAGAAAAGGCCCTTCACAGATGACGATGCCCTCGAGGGAGTCCTCACGGCCGTCGCCGCATCGTCACGCCCGGCATTCGCCTTTTTCTCTGCCGACGACCGGCAGCACCTGTACGTGGCCACGGAAAAGTCCCCGCTCCCGATATACAGCTCCCCGGACCTCCACGACAGTCTGAAGAGACTGAAGGTGAATGCCATTCACAGCGGGATCATCCGCGGGATCATGGGAATAAAGGACGACGAGATCTCCTTCACGGAGGACCACGGGTGGTCTGTCGATTCCGTGAGGAACGCCTCCAGCGATCTGGCGCTCTTTCTCCCTCCCACGACGGTCGATGAGGTGAGGGACATAGCCGAGAACGGCCTCGACATGCCCCCGAAATCGACGTTCTTCTACCCCAAGATCCTGACGGGCCTTGTATTCTACAGGTATGCGTGACATCGTCGGAAAAGACGAGACCCTCGACATCCTGTGCAACGAAGGACTGCGGATCATCCAGAAAAGAAAGGGATACCGGTTCTCCATCGACGCGGTTCTCCTCGCCGCCTTCGTGGTCCTGAAGAAGCATGAAAGGCTGTTGGATATCGGTTCCGGTTGTGGTATCATACCTATCTATATTGCGAAAAAAGGTTATGGAAACGAGATGATCGGCGTGGAACTCCAGACGGACCTCTATGAAACGGCCCAAAAGAACAGCGTGATAAACCATTGCGAGGACCACGTCCGTTTCATCAACGCCGATATCAAAACCCTTCTTCGGAACATGAAGCAAACACCCTTTCACGTGGTCGTCTCCAATCCCCCGTACACAAAACGCAGAAGCGGCAGGGCGTGCCCGGAAAGATCGCGTCTCCTCGCCCGCTACGAGGAGACACTCGACCTCGAGACCCTTGCGGAAGCCGCATCGTCTCTCCTGACGAAGAAAGGCCGTTTCTATGTCATCTACCCGGCCCGTCGCGTCGGGGAACTCATCCACGCAGCCACATCGCGAAGACTCGTGCTCAAGAGGCTGCGCGCCGTCCATCCCCGGAGAGATGTGGGCGCCAACCTTGTCCTGGCGGAATTCATGAAGGAAGGCGGCGTCGGGGCCGCCATCGAGAGACCGCTCTATGTGTATGATGGAGATGCCATCTCTACGGAAGTAAGAGAATACTATTCGCTTGGAGACTAGTCATGTCAGGATTCACGCAGATCATTCAGAAGGACCTTGATAAGCTCGAGTCGTCAATCGACGAACTCATGAGCACCCGGGTCAGCTACATCAAAGAGATCGTCACCTACATCATAAGGTCTGGCGGCAAGAGGGTGCGTCCCGTCCTTGTCATGCTCTGCTCCAAGCTGTGCGGCTACCGGGGAAGGAAACACATTCCCTATGCCGCGATCATCGAGTTCATCCACACCGCCACCCTGCTGCATGATGACGTCGTGGATAACGCCAAGACCAGGCGGGGCCTGTCCACGGTCAATACGGTCTGGGGCAACGAACCCAGCGTCCTGGTGGGGGACTTCCTTTACTCCAGGTCCTTCGAACTCATGTCCCGGGACGGCAACAACGAGATCCTCAAGACCATCTCGAAGGTGACGACGGCGCTGTCCGAGGGAGAGATCCTCGAGATAGTCAAGACCGCCGACGTGGAAACGACGGAAAAGGACTACTACGAGATAATCGGCAACAAGACGGCCGTCCTTTTCGGCGCCGCCTGCGAGATTGGCGCCATCCTCGGAGGTAGACCTGATAGTGAACGACGGGCACTGAGGAACTTCGGATACGATCTCGGCATAGCCTTCCAACTCATGGACGACGTCCTCGACTACACATCGTACAACGACGTCCTCGGCAAACACGTGGGAACCGACCTGAAGGAGGGCAAGGTAACCCTCCCCCTCATCCACGTCCTCAGGAACGCCGGCGAGAAGAACAAGGCCTGCATAGAAAAGATCCTCGCCAAACAGAGGATAACGCGGCGTGATTTCGATCGCGTGCTCGCCATCATAGAAAAGAACGGCGGTATCGCCTATACCCTGGAAGCAACGGAGAGACACCTCACGCAGGCAAAGAGATACCTCGGTATCTTCCCCGCGTCACGTTACAGGACCGCCCTCCTGGAACTGGCCGATTACATGCTGAAAAGAGAGATGTAGGAAAGGCGGGTTATGGGTTATGGGTGATGGGTCATAGGGAAACCCTCGGACTCTTGAACTCTTGAACTATCCTTACAGGACCTCTCCCTTGGGTATGACCACTATTCCTTCGTCGGAGACGAAGAACCTCTCGCGGTCCTTTTCCAGGTCGTAGCCTATCCGCATGCCGTCGGGAATGCGGACGCCCTTGTCTATGATGGCCCTTTTTATCTTCGCTCTCATGCCGACGACCACATTGTGGAAGAGGATGGACTGGCTGACCTCGGCGTAGCTGTTGACGCGGACACCGGGAGAAAGCACGGAATTGCGCACCGTACCGCCACTGATAATGACCCCGCTGCAAATGATCGAATCGAGAGCCTTGCCCGCCCGGCCCCCCGTCTCGTCGGCAAAGACGGTCTTCGCCGGAGGGTATTGTCCTTCGTAGGTCCTGATAGGCCAGTCCCGGTCATAGAGATTGAACTCCGGGGTCACCGAAGCGAGGTCCATGTTCGCCTGCCAGTATGCCTCGATCGTGCCGATGTCCCTCCAGTACGCGCTGTCGCGGCCCTTCCCGGCGCCAAACCGGTAGACAAAGACCCGATTGCGCGGATACATGAAGGGTATGAGGTCCCGCGCAAAGTCGTGGAAAGATCCCTCGCACTGCGCGTCTCTCGTGAGCATGTCGATGAGGACGTCACGCTTGAAGACATAGACCCCCATGGAAACAAAGGCCTTGTCGGGAGCTCCGGGCATGGGGCGCGGCTCTGCCGGCTTTTCCTCGAACCCTATGACCCGCGAATCGGGGCCGGTGTGGATGACACCGAACCGTGACGCCTCCGAGATATCGACCTCGATGCCGGATATGGTCATATCCGATCTCTTACTCTGGTGATACCTCACGAAATGACTGTAGTCCATCTTGTACACATGATCGGCCGAAAGGACAACCACATGATCGGCGTCCACCTGCCTCAGGTGGTAGAGGTTCTGATATACCGCGTCGGCGGTGCCCCTGTACCAGTCCTCTCCCACCCTCATCTGAGGAGAAAGGTTGGAGACAAACTCGCCCAGTTCGGGGTTCAGGATGCTCCAGGCATCGCGCGTGTGCTCTATGAGGGAATGGGACTTGTACTGGGGAAGGACGAATATCTTTCTGATGCCCGAATTGACGCAGTTGCTGAGTGTAAAGTCAATGATACGATATTTGCCCCCGAAGACAACGGCAGGTTTCGCCCTGTCCCGCGTGAGCGGATGGAGCCTCTCGCCCGCGCCGCCTGCCAGGACGAAGGCGACCGCATTATGCATTATCCTCGATCTCATGAACCTGCCAACATTATGATGGGCTTGATACTCGTATTCAACAAAAATCGAAAGGGGTCCTTCAGGATCATTTTTCGTTTCCGGCGACCATGAAAGCGTACTCTCCCCTCGTTTCGTCTCCTGAGATCCGTTCAATGACCTCGCTCACGGTACCCCGATAGGTCCTCTCGAAGAGCTTCGTCATTTCTTTCACCATGACCATCTTCCGGTCTCCCATGATGTCGAGAACATATCCGAGTGTCTCCTCGATGCGGCGTGGCGACTCGTAAAAAACGATGGGATAGGGAAATGAAGAAAGCTCTTCCAAGGCCTTCTTCCGCTTTCCTTTCTTGAGGGGCAGGAAACCATAGAAGATGAAGCGGTCCGCAAAAAGGCCCGAGACGGAGACAAGGGCCGAAACCGCCGAAGCTCCGGGAACGGCACAGACATCGATGTCCTCCGCGACGCACCTGCTCACAAGAATGCTGCCGGGGTCGGAGATACAGGGAGTCCCGGCTGCCGTTACAAGGGCGACATTCCTGCCCTCCTTGAGGCTGCGGATTATTCCCGCCGATCTTTTCTCTTCGTTGTAACTGCTGATACCCAGGATGGTGTTCTTAATACCGTAGTGATTGAACAGCTTCAGAGCCCGGGATGTGCTTTCCGCCACGACGAGATCGACTTCCTTCAGGACATCTATGGCCCTGAGGGTCATGTCCCCGAGGTTGCCGACGGGAGTTGCCACGACATAGAGAATCCCTTGCGAATCCATGACTATCAAGCATATTACAACCCAAATCTCTTGACAAGGACAAAAAAGTTTAAGAAAATTAAATATGAGTATCAAGGTTGCGTTCATAGTGGGATTCTGCCTGTTGCCGCTGGCGGCATATCCCGCGATCTATACCTACGTCGATGAAAGCGGTACGTCTCACTTCACGAACATTCTTCCTATCGGCAAGAAATTCCGGGTCGTCATTTCTGAACGTATAAGACACGTCGTCGCGCGGGTCTTCAACAATACCACCTACGACGGGATCATCGAACGCCATGCCCAGAATCATGGGATAGATCCCTCGCTCATCAAGGCGGTCATGAAGGCCGAGTCGAATTTCAACCCCAACGCCATGTCACACAAGGGCGCTCAGGGGCTCATGCAGCTTATGCCGGACACGGCGCGCTTGATGAAGGTTGATAACCCTTTCGATCCCGAAGAGAACATCCGGGGAGGAACGAAATACCTGAAGTATCTGGGCGAGACGTTCGGGGGCAACCTTGACCTGATGCTGGCAGCCTACAACGCCGGACCGGCACGGGTCAAAGAGTACAATATGAACATCCCGCCGTACGATGAAACACGCACGTACGTCCAGCGGGTCAAATCCTACTATAACTCGTTCAAGAAGAATTGATGAAGGCCAAAGACGAACAGCTCCCCCTCTGGACCCTTCCTAACCGGTTGTGCATCCTCAGGATCCTCTTCATCCCCTTGATCATAATCTTCATAGAGAAAGGGTTCTTCTACGTCGCCTTCGTTCTTTTTATCCTGGCCGGGATAACGGACGGGCTGGACGGTTTCGTGGCGCGAAGGTTCAAACTCACGTCAAAACTCGGCCTCTACCTCGATCCCATAGCCGACAAGCTGCTGGTTTCCTCGGTGCTCATCACGCTCACCTATCACAACCTGGTGCCCTTGTGGGTGACCATCCTACTCGTATGCAGAGAATTCATTATCAACGGACTCAGGTCCTTCTACGCCCTCGAAGGAATCACCATCTACCCCTCTTTCACGGGAAAGCTTAAGACCACCCTCCAGATCGTGGCCATATCCTGCCTTCTTTTCAAACACCCTCTCGCGCAGCAGATAGGTTTGTACGTCATCTACGCAGCTCTTCTCTTCAGCGTGCACTCCGCGGTAAACTACATAATGGCGATATTCAGACCGAAGAGGGCAGGTGATGGGTCATAGGTTATAGGTCATAGGAGGCCCTTTCCCATTACCCATGACCAATTACCCATTACCTGTCTTTCCACATATTCCGCACTTCATGCACACGCTCGCTTCGGCGTTGTCGTCATAGTAACCGATCTCGCCCGAGGGGCTTATGAGCTGGACCATCGTGGTGCCTTCCTCGTACTTAACGTGTTCGGCGTCCACCGGTACCTTGCCGAGGCCGCCGGGTATGTCGAGGGCATACTGCGGCACGGCGAGACCCGAGGCGTTAAGCCTGAGAAAGGCCATGATCTCCCGGCCTCGTTCCAGCCTCACCTTGAAATGTGACGCCCCTCGCACATCGTCGAGTTGAAAAAGGTAATAAGGCTTCACACCGGCCATGACGAGCGATTCAAAAAGCCTCAGGAGCACGTGGGGGCAATCATTGATGTTCCTGAGCAGCACGGTCTGACTTACGGGAATGCCTCCTGCACTGCGGATGTTGCGGACTGCGGTGAGAAAGCTATCCGTTATCTCCCGGGGATGATTGATATGAAGTACGACCCACACCGGGGAAGCAGCCTCGACAGCCCTCAAATGAGCGACAGACAAGATATCGGGGCAGACAACGGGAACTCGCGTACTGAGCCTGATGACGAGGGATCTCTCCATGGACCTCAAACGCTCGAGGATAGAGCGCAGTTTTCCTGCCCCAAGCATGAAGGGATCGCCTCCCGAGAGGATAACCTCGCGGATCGAGGCATCCTTCTCTATGACAGCATAGGACTCTTCGAGATAGGGTTCGGGATCCACCCGCTTTCCGGCAAATCGCCTGCGATTGCAAAAGCGACAATACATCGCGCATTCGGAGCTTACCAGAAAAACACATCGGTCCGGATGCCTCCTGAGCAGTATCGGAGTCAGCGATATCCCTTCTTCGCCAAGAGGGTCCTCGCTGCCCCCATGACCGTCCTCGGCAAGAGACGGAATGGCCTGTCCCCTGATGGGACAAAGGGGATTCGAAGGATCGATAAGGTCAAGATAATACCGGGGTATCCTGAAGGCGTGACAAGACACCACCCTCTCAAGGGACCTTGCGGTCACCGGATCGGGCGCGGGATGAACGTCTAAGTCGTTGAGGGAGAAAAGAAAAGGGAGGGTATCGGTGATAGTACCCTCCTCCTCACTTTTCCTGTTCTTCTTACTGCAGTGCCAGAAAATGGGCTCTTCTATTCTTAGCCCAGGCGGCCTCGTTGTGGCCCGGATCAACCGGTTTCTCTTTGCCATAGCTTACTGTTTCGAGAAGTCTTGAATCTGCGCCAAGGTTGACGAGGAAATTCTTCGCGGAGTCTGCCCTCTTCTGTCCGAGGACAAGGTTGTACTCCACGGTGCCTCTTTCGTCGCAATGGCCTTCGATCCTGACCTTCTTGCCGGCATTCTCTTTAGCCTGGAACCATTTCAGATTCTCTTTAAGTATCGCGCCATCGGCGTCTCTGATGGCATACTTGTCGAAATCAAAGTTGATGTCCTTCAGCGGGGAAACCGCTACGGGAACGTCAACCTTCTTCTCCGGTGGTGTAGTCGTCGCAGGTCCTGCGGCCGGAGGCGGGGTCTCACCCTTCATGTGCTGCCAGAAGCATCCGCATCCACCGAGTGAAATGCTGATAAGGGCAACCAGTAAAATAACAGACAATGATCTTATTTTCATGTTCCACCCCTTCCTTCAAAAATTAGAGGGTATACCCTTAACACCGGATATACCCTCGCATACAACATTACTTTTTCTCCGGTGCTGGCTTTTCTGCTGCCGGTTTCGCTTCCGCGGGCTTCTCCGGTGCGGGTGCCGGTTTCTCCTCTGCGGGAGGCGGCGGCGTCGGTTTTGCCTCTTCCTTCGGTGGAGCCGGTTTCGGAGGTTCTGCGGACGGACCACATCCGATCAACGAAAAACCTGCAAAAAAAGCGATAGCTATCATCAACGCGACGAGCTTCTTCATCTATTTTCACCTCCTTTCTTGTTTATATTCGTCTATTAAGAATACATATATACCAACCATCCTAATATGTAAATTAAAATTTTTCAATAATTACTTCTTTTTTGATGGAATCAACGTCCGTTTTTCTGCACAGGCCTCCGGAAACGGCAAGAACCGTCGCCGTGCCGCACGCCACACCGGCTCGCAAGGCCTCTTCAAAGCTGCCCGAATCGCTCATCACCGAGACTACGCCCCCCATGAACGAATCGCCGGCCCCCAGTGAATTTCGCACCTTCACCTTCGGCGGCGTGACCTGATAATCGCCTTCTCTTGAGAACCCGAGGGCACCCCGCGCCCCCATCGACACAACTATATACTCGACACTATCGCGGAAATGCTTAACGGCTTCAGCGATTTCTTTCACATCCTTGGCCCTTGTGGCCGCCAGCCTGTTCAACTCGAAGATATTGGGCTTGATCAGAAAGGGACCGGCATCGATCCCCAGCCTAAGGGGCCTATGATCCGAATCCAGGAAGGTTCTGATGCTTTTCTGCTTCAGGATCGAAATGAGTTCCGCAAAGATACCATCGCGGAGACCGGCCGTCGTGCCGCTTAAGACCACGCAGCTGCCGTCGGGTATCCCTCTGACCTTGTCGAAAAAGGAAGCGGCTTCATCTTCGCCGACCACCGGGCTCGATGTGCACAGCAATGTCCGGATCTTCTTCTTCCGCTGGTAGATCGTTATGCTGGAACGTGTTTCCCCGCTGATGCGGACAAAATCCGTGGCAATACCCTCTTTGTCGAGCATGTCCGTGAACTCGAGGCCCGCATATCCGCCGGCGAAACCCAGCGCCACGCTCTGGCCTCCAAGCTCCCTGACAACCCGTGATACGTCAATCCCCCTCCCGCCAGGTCTCCTGTTCTCATCGGTAATGCAGTTGACGTCGTCGTACACAAGCTCTTCCACCCCGACGACCCTTTCGAGAAGAGGATCCAATGTGACCGTGTATATCATTGATTATTGAGATTGTATTAGATAAAGAAAAAAATGGCTAGAAAATTCTTTCTCTCTGTCTTTAAGGTTCTGTGCCCGTGGTTTCCGACCTGTGGCGTGTGGTCCGGCACATGGCCCCTACCCCAGCGCCCCCAGTTCCTCCGCCACTTTCTTCGGGTCGAGTGGCAGCTCTCGCTGGTCCTTGTCAGCCATGTTCCTGAGGGTGATGATGCCCTTGTCGATCTCGTCGTCGCCAAGGATAAGGACAAAGTCGCATTTGAGGGTGTCGGCGTAGCGCATCTGCGCTTTGAGGGATTTGGCGTCATAGGCGTATTTCAGGGTTATTCCCGCGGCGACACAGGCCCTCAGGAATGAGACGAGGTGACCCCTGGCCCGATCACCGACACAGGCGAAGAAACACCGTTTTTCACGTCTTTCGGCGGAGACCGGAACGAGCATGGCCAGCCGCTCGACACCGATCGCGAACCCGATGCCAGCTGTGGCCGGTCCACCCATTTCTTCGACGAGGTTGTCGTATCTGCCGCCGGCTATGAAGGCCTTCTGCGCACCAAGATCCTCCGACGTGACCTCGAAGACCGTCTTGGTGTAATAATCAAGGCCTCTTACGAGGCGCTTGTTGATCTCGACATCGATATCGAAGTCTCTCAGGTGCCCCTCGAAGAGCCCGAAATGGTCCCTGCATTCACCACACAGCGAATCGAAAAGGAGGGGGGAATCTCCGGTGACCCTGATGCATTGCTCGTTCTTGCAGTCAAAGATCCTCAAGGGGTTTCTTTCGAGCCTCCTTAGACAATCCTCGCAGAGCTGGTCCTTTCTCGTCTCAAAATAATCGATGAGGACGCGGCGGAAGGATTCCCGGCAGGTCTTGCATCCAACGCTGTTTACCTCTATCCGGTAGCTCCTGACGGCCAGTTCGTCAAGGACCATGCGGATCATGAAGATCAGTTCGGCATCGACGAGGGCCTCTTTCACTCCGAAGACCTCCACGTCGATCTGATGGAACTCCCTGTAGCGTCCCTTCTGGGGCCTCTCGTGGCGAAACATGGGGCCGATGGAGCTGACTTTCGTCATCCTTTCCGTCGCGTAAAGGCCTTCCTGCAGATAAGAACGCACCATGCCCGCGGTGGCTTCCGGTCGCATGGTCAGCGAATCGCCGCCTACATCGGTGAAGGTAAACATCTCTTTTTCGACGATATCCGTGGTGTCCCCGATGCTTCGGACAAAAAGCTCCGTCTTCTCCAGAACGGGCAATTCGATCTCCCGAAAACCGAGAAGGCTGCTGTATTTCCGAAACACGCTTTCTATGCGCCTGAACTTGTCGAGCTCTTCCCCGAAGATGTCGCGAAATCCCCGGAGGGTCCTTATCTTTTCCATCAATGCTCCAGTGTGCTCGCTGCCTTTGCCAATCATTTAGGTATCACAAAACAAAGAGGAATTGGAAGTGATTTCTGCGCCTTTATGGTATAGTAAGGACCAGTCTCACGGAAGGAGACCAGGGGTCGGGCATGGACGATAACAGGGAGAAGATCATCGAACACTCCGAGAATCCGCGTAACCGGGGCAGCATGGCGGACCCGGACGGCATCGGTGAGATCGGTAATGCATCGAGCGATGTCCATCTGCGGGTCTTTATCAGGGTGGAAGAGAACACGATAACGGATATCATGTACGAGATCAGAGACTGCCCGACCTCTCTCGCCTGTGCCTCCATCATGACGGAGCTTGCCATCGGCAAGGACCTCGACGAGGCCGTCACGATCGAAGGCGAAGATATCGCCAACGCCCTGGGCGGGTTGCCCGAGGATAAGCTCCACTCTCCAAATCGTGCGGCAAGGGCCCTCCAGGAAGCGATCATCGACCACGTTTACAGAAGAAGAGGCGCCTGAACAGCTCGAACCGCGCGACAGCCTGTTGACAAAGTGATTTCTGAAGGCTGTTCGTGTTCTTTCGTCATTCCGGCGAAGGCCGGAATATAGGAAACACGATGGGTTAGAGAGACCTCTGGATTTTGGCCTTCGCCGGAATGACGGAGAAGATGAGTCTATCAACAGCCATTTGAGCGTTGAAAGAATATTGACAGATCTCGCGCTCTCGCTGGCCTTTTCGCGCAGGTCTCACTGACGTCTCATCCCACCCCACCGGCAAAAAGCCGGGCGATCCTCTTTCCCGCCGAGGCAGCAAGTCCGCCTATCAGGTCCTCGTGCCGGGTCTTCAGCAGGCGGTACCGTTCCATGGCCGCGTCCCGCAGGACATCATCGCCTGAAATATCACCTTCGACAGCGGTCTGCAGTTCGTCGGCCACGGTCTTCGACAATGCCAGGGTCTCGTCACTGCCATAGACATCGCGGGCCAGGATGATGAGTGCGTCGACGGCTATACCGTTGAGTTCCGCCATTGACCTTGCGCTCATCGCCTCCCCGTCTATGAGTCCCAGGAACCTCAAGACCACGAAGACAAAACCGGTCATGCAGAGGAAGGACGAGCAGGGTTCGAGACTCGCCTCGTCGCCGACGTCGTAGAGCGAACACCGGCCCCCGGAGAGAAAGACACAGGGTCTCGCCTCCTGACCTATCCACATGAGGGTCCTGTAGTCTTTACCTTTCGGTATGTCCCTGGCGAGATCCCGACCCAGCGGAGACGTTCCCTGCCGCGGGAATGCGACGGATGGGACCCCACCAAGCTTCATGACGTCCTGCGGCGGGAACAGGCTTTCCGCGTGCTCCGCTTCGGCCACGGGAAAGATGTCCAGGAGTTCCCTCTCCCGCAAACCCTTCTCCTGAAAATGCCTGCGCAGACCCTGAAGTTTCCAGGGACCTATCGTCACCCCATGCAGGAGAAGCCTGCCGGTGAAATGACAGCAATATGCCGGGCAGGAAAGGACGGGGCAAGACGGCTTGCGAAGGATATCGGCGCCCCTTGCCTCCTCAAAGGCACGCCGCAGTTCTCCGGACCTGATCCGGGTGACATCCGGAATGGGACCGGCCGGAGGCAAGAACGATTCTTCCACAACGCGCGCGGCCCACCTGATCTCATCCACGCGCTCGTAGTTCCTGTCAAGGGAAACGGCCTTTCCCACGTCGTCACCGGCGAGGTCCGGCCTGCCGAGTGCTTCAAGAAATCCCGCCCTCTCATGATAGTACTCGGCGGTCCCCGGGGCCAGCTTGATGGCCCTCGACATCGCCCCGACCGCACCCGCCACGTCGCCGGCGGCGTAAAGAGCGCGGGCCAGTCCGTACCATGCGTAGGAAGTCTCGCGGATATCTATGGCCTTCTGGAAGAAAACAACGGCATCTTCGAGGTTGCCCGCCTCCGTGAGAGACTCACCCATGGAATGAAAGTATTTTTCCCTCAGCGCTTCGGCGTCCTTCCGGTTTGACATTGCCATGGTCCTCCCCACACATGCTATCACGCCTCGGGCCTCAGTTCCACACGTCGCCTCCCCGGAACAAATATATTGAAAAATAGAGGCAATTCGTTCAGAATGGTTGTCGTATGCCATCCCCATTCGAACGGCACGCCGCGTTCCGCTGGATCGTTATTACCGTGGCCTTCGGCGCCTTCATGTCGAAGCTGGACAGCTACATCGTCAATATTTCCCTTCCCACGATAGCAGCACGCTTCAATGTGACCACAGCGGAGGTCTCCTGGGTCGTCCTTGTCTACCTTCTCGTCTCGACAAGCACGCTGCTTCTCTTTGGCAAGCTGGGGGACCGGTTCGGCCTCAGAAAGGTCTTTTTCCTCGGCTATCTTCTCTTCACCATCGGATCGCTTCTTTGCGGCATGGCCCTATCGCTCGAGATTCTTATATTCTCCCGGTTCATCCAGGGAATCGGCTGCGCCATGCTCACCGCCATTGCCTTTGCCGTCATACCAAGGTTCCTGCCCCATGAGGTCACCGGGTGGGCATTCGGCATCGCCGCCACGGGGGCCGCTCTCGGCATCGCCGTCGGAGCACCGGCCGGCGGCATCATCACGGGTTTCCTCTCCTGGCGATGGGTCTTTCTCGTCAACGTGCCCTTCGGCGTATTCGCCATGTACGCAGTAAACAGGTACATCCCTGATGAGGACACATCTCACGGCCGGAACCTCAGGAAGGCGGGATTCGACATGCTTGGCGCGGCCCTGAGCTTTGCCGGTCTCGCTCTTCTGGTCTACGGGCTCAACACGGGCCGGGAATTCGGCTGGGCATCTCCAAGGATCATGGGGTGCTTCGCCTTTGCCTTCATCTTGCTCGCCGCTTTCCTCATTCGGGAGATCAGATGCGAGGAGCCGCTCCTGGACCTCAGGCTTTTCAAGAAGTTCCGGTTCAGCGCCGCCGTTGCATCCACCCTGTTCGCCTACATGCTCCTGGCGGGCAATTCCTTTCTTCTCCCCTTCTATCTCGAGCTGGGCAAAGGGCTGCCGACGGTGACCGTCGGGCTTGTCCTCATGATCTACTCCGTCATTTACATGGCCGTCGGTCCCTGGGCAGGCCGGATATCCGACAAGGTCCCCCCGAGCATGCTGTGCGGATTCGCCATGCTCTCCGCCGCGTTGTGCTCCTTCGTCTTCGCTTTCACTCTGGCCGCCCCGGGGCTTCTCGCAGTGGTCGTGTTTCTCATATGGATAGCGCTTTCCTTCGGCTTCTTCATATCGCCAAACAACAACCAGGTGATGAGCCTCGCGCCTGCCGAGAAGCAGGGCAGCGCTTCAGGCGTTTTCAACACCATCAACAGCCTCGGGCTGGCGCTGGGGGTATGCTTCTTCGAGATGACCATGTCCTGGTCCTCCGCGCTGCAGCCGCGATCCTTAACGGGATACAGGGACGCTTACATCTTTGGCGGGATCGTCTGCATCGTGGCGTTCTTCTTCTCGCTGCTCGTGAACCACAGAGGCAAGAAAACAATGACCAACGACCAAATTCCAATGACCAAAAAAACGAACAATACCCAATAACCAAACTGATACAGACAGTCTGTTCTGCCCTGACCCTTGTTCAATTGGCTATTGGCGAATTGGTTATCGTCTTTTTCATTGGTCATTGGTATTTGGTCATTGGTCAATTATCCTCTTCATTGGTCATTTTCTCTTCACATTGATACTCCCCAGCCGTCCTCGATGCCCACCCAGTCGCGGTATTTCTCCTCTCCGCCCCTGGCGCCCCAGTCCGAGTCGATGGTCAGCTTGGAGCTGATGCCTCCCCGGGGGTGACATATCATGACGATGCGGACACGGTCAGGCTCGTAGGTTTCCATGATGTGGTCATACATTATATTGATGAGCCGTTCATAGGAAACGATGATGTCCCTGAGCTGGAAGACGTACTGCTTGAGCGATTTCAGCTCTATGACCTTCTTTTTCGGATAGAATGTCAGATATACGACCGCGAAATCCGGCTGTTCGCCCACACCGAGGAAGGTGAACTCGGGGATCTTTATCTTGATCTCATAAGCCTCCTTCGTGGGGTTGGGTATTGACTTGAGAACCGACCTGTCTATGTCCTTGTATGTCTTTACGTTGCTCATTCCTCACCTCCCGATCTCAGACCCTTCTATATGGCGCGGAAGAACTCGCGCACCTCTTCCGCTGCGCCGCACGAATACGCTCCCTCGGGGCAGGAGCCCGAAAAACAGGCCGGGCCCGCCTCGCGGAATATCGCCGGGGCTGCCTTCCTGGCCAGCTTCAGCATCTCAACTGCCATGGCCCGTATCTCCCACTGGGCTCGCCTGCAGCATCTCTGTGCAAAGAAGTGGAGGAGTTCCCTCGCGTTCATGGTCATGATGATCTTCGTCTCCGCGGCGTTGGGAAGCACGAACCGGGCGTCCTCATATGCCGATTCACCCTCGATCCCCTGCGCCTTCATCGCCTGGACAAGTTCGTTGTAGAACTCCTGTATACCTTCCATGAAGAATTCGAAGCGTTCCTTGAGGACGGGGTCCGCCCCGATCGACGGCGGGACGATGTATCCGAACCCGTCCTCCATGCCGACGTACCGCTGCGACTGCTGGCTGTACGAGGCGAGCCTGTGCCGCACCAGCTGGTGTGAGCAGGCGCGCGATATCCCCTCGATCGCGAAGGTGAAGGAAGCATGTTCGATGGGGCTCAAGTGCCCCATGTCGACAAGTTTTTCAAGGAAGGGGCGCTGGTCACTCGCCTCAACCCGCTCCATGACGGCGTCCACATCGGACGCGCTGTAGCACAGCTTCGCCGCCGCCGCCACGGCCTGTTCGGGGTGGGGCGTGTGCGCAAGCAGAACGACTTTCAGTTTCGATTCCAAATCACGTCTCCTCTCTTCCGGTCAATTCAGACATCTATCCCCTGTTTGCGGAGTTCCTCGGTCTTCTTCTTGGAACACTCCTCGCACCGGAACTCCGGTCTCGCGTCCCGGGTCTTGTCGTATCCTGCGGCCTTGACGATACGGTAACCCCTCGCCTCCTTGCCGCAATCGACACAAACGACCGCGTCTTTGACCTCCCACTGGACCGAAAGCAACTCCGACGTGAAGATGAACTTGTCGACCCAGAAGAAGATGAGGCCTCCTATGAGATTGGCGATGGTCGTCGCCATTATCTTGCCCGTGCCGGAAAGCATGTAGAGAACGACCGCCAGGATGGGTGTCGAGAGCTGCCACCGGACAAGATACAGCCCGTAACGCTTCAGGTTCACCTTCGCCATAACCCCTCCTTCCATCAGTAAGTGCTACGAATTAGTGTTTGATAACACTCTACTTCTTCCGTCTCTGCCGTGTCAACCGAAATGAATACAATGTTAACAGACCCCGGGAGCAACGACGGATCCCCCGCCGGACCATCGGCGTGGCGCTTCCCGCATTGTTCACCGAGGACCCATGGCCCATCACCCGCGACCTGCATGTGCTATTATCGCATATCTCCAGTCATACCGGGACACAACACACTCAAAACCAACCTCCGCGAGCCTCTCCGCAAGCTCGCCGGGCTTAAGGAAATGCGCCGGTTCCCTGAATATCTTTTCGCCGCCCGTTATCATGGCACCGATGAGGCTTGACGGGTCGATCTCGAAAACCACCAGCACGCCGCCCTTCCTCAGGACGCGCCTCAATTCGCCGACAGCCCGCCGGGGATCGCTGAAATGATGCATGCTGTCACCCGCAAACACCGCGTCGAAGGCCCTTTCCGGAAAAGGCAGGTCCTCCGCCCTTCCCAGGACCCTCCGCGCAAAGTCCGGCGCAAACCTCAGCATTCCCGCCGCCGGATCGATCATGGTAAAAAGAAGATCCCTTCGTACCTTGCAGGCAAACTGCGACAGTATCCCTGTTCCCGAGCCCACATCGAGCACAGACCCCGCCCGGGGAACCTCTTGAAGGGATGACGCGAAGAGCGTCCTGAAGACACGGGGATAAACAAGGGATGAAAAGGCCTTGAAGACAGGACCAAGCCGATCGAAGGGGATCATTGAACATAGTATATATCACATTTTCCGCCGAAACGTTGCCGGCAAAGGGCCCGGGAGGGGGGTGTTTAAAAAGGACCGTGTTTTGTGATAGAAAGAAATTCACATGAAAAGCACCATCCCGTAGGACCGGCAGCGAGATCTGGGGAGGAACGACAATGTATGCTCTGCAATTCGATGAGACCAAATGCCTTCACTGCGAAAGCCAGGACTGCCTGGCGAAGTGTCAATACATACACATCGAGAGGAACGGGACAGAAAGGGAAATGGTCAAGATCGCACGGGGAGAGGATTCTTCTGTCCTCCACGAGTGCGTGACCTGCTACGCGTGCGAGGAATACTGTCCCATGGGTAACCACCCGTTCTATCTGATCGTGGAGAGACAGGAGGTCCTCGGCATATCTCCCGTCCCCCGGCCGCTCGTGACAAGGGCCGTGAACCTCGGCGTTCCTTTCCGGGGGGAACCGGCCGTGAAAGAGATAAAAGGGCCGCTCCTCAACATGGCGGCCTTTTCCGAACTGACGCATCTTATACAGGGGAGGCTGTTCGAGGGCCTTCCCGTAATATCAACGGACGGCCGGAAGATGTTCCACTATTTCTGCCAGCTCATGTACCTCCATTACGCCCGAGGTTCCGTCATCAAGGAACGGCTCCCCGGTATCATAGCCACCATAGAGCGTCACAAGCCGACGGAGGTCATCTGCTTTCACGATGAGTGTTACGGAACATACGCCTCCTACTGTCCGGCTGTGGGGATAGACGTGCCCTTCACCCCTGTCCACTTTTATGAGTACCTCTACGACCGCCTGACGGAATTGAAGGACCTGATAAGGCCCGTCGGCTTCAAGGTCGCCTACCAGCGCCCCTGTTCGTCACGGCTCTCACCGGACAAGCACCGCTTCGTCGGCAAGATCTTCCGCCTCATTGGAGCCGAGGAGGTGACGAGAGAGTTCGTCGACGAGAACGCCCTCTGCTGCGGCGGTACGATACAGGGACAAAGCAGGGAAGGCAGCCGCAGGCGCGCGGCGCAGATCCAGAAGAAGAACGTCGAGGACATGAAGAAGGCGGGAGCCGAGGTTTGCGTATTCAACTGCCCCGCCTGTCTCCAAACGCTCGGAGGCATGGTGGCCCGCGAGGGCATACGACCCGTTCACATGAGCGATCTCTGCCGGTTCGCGATCGGCGAGACACCCGCCGGCTGGGAGGTGGCAAGATGAAAACGATCTACCAGGCGCTCGTTGACATCGTGGACGCGGATCACGTGTCCGACAGGCCCGAGGAACTCTATATCTATTCCTTCGACCTGGGAACGGCGGAGCCTCACCGGCCTGATTATGTCGTGGCGCCGAGGACCACGGAACAGGTCCGGGAGATAGTGCGTCTTGCCAACAGGGAAAAGGTCCCCGTGGTCCCCCTCGGCGGAGGGCTGTCGCTCGCCGGTCTCGCCGTTCCCCTCAGGGGCGGCATCCTCGTCGACCTCAAGCGCATGGACAGCATAATCGAGGTGAACGAGAAAGGCCGGTACGCCGTTCTCGAATGCGGCGTCTCACAGGGGCAG
>MVQP01000031.1 GCA_002067235.1 Syntrophorhabdus sp. PtaB.Bin047 | reverse complement strand
GGCCGGAACCTTTGCAGGAACCCTATACAGGTCAAGATTGTTGTTTTGTCTTTTCCTGAAACCTGGAACCTGAGACCTGGAACGGTCTTCCACGCCTGAACCTTACTTCCGCGGGTTCACGAACTTCTCGATAGCGGCGTTCACCTCGGCCGGTTTTTCTATCATGACCATGTGACCCGCGTCGGCGATAAGCTCAAGACTCGCTCCTGCTATGTTCCCGGCGAGATAACGCGAGAATTTGGGGGGCGTGAATCGGTCCGCCGTTCCGCAGATAACCAGGGTCGGGACCGTGATCGCATCGAGACTGCCCATGAGGTCGAATGTGTCGCAGGCGGTGAAGTCGTTGAAGATGGTCAGGGCGTCGTTCTTCATATACTCCGCGAATACCCTGTCCTTAAGCGCCGCCGGCACCGCCTCGGAGAAGGCCGTGTCTATGATCGTCCGCGCTGTTGCCTCCTTGTTGTTGAGGATGCCCTGAAGTATTTCGGGATAGACCTTGAGTTTCGCGCCGGTCCCGATAAGGATGAGCCCCCTCGCAAGAGAAGGCCGGGATATGGCAAGGCGCAGCGCTACGGCGCCCCCCATGGAATGACCCGCAATGTATGCCGGACCGCAAGCGATGGTTTCGAGCGCTTCACCCACGGCATCCGAGCAGGCGTCTATGGAGCCCGACGAGGTACCGCCGGACCTGCCGTGGCCCGGCAGGTCGATGAGGATCACGCGGTTGGACCTTTCGAAATGCGCCTTCTGGAAGAGCCAGGATAAGGCCGAGCCCCCCGCGCCATGGATGAAGACGATGGGGATACCGCTGCCGTACGTCTCTGTGTTCATGACCGCCTCCCGTGGTGGACAGTATAGAGTATCCGGCAAGGAAATTCCAGAGTTGGATGTGGAACCACTTGCACGGACAGAGAAACGGGGTTATAGTGGATTAAAATACCGCAAGTTCTAGTGAGGCTTCAAACTCGTTGGAGGAATGTTCCATGCAGAGGGGCGATCCGGGGTCGAAACCACCGGCCCGACGAGGACAGAAAACAAAGACGCTCCACAGGGGGGCAAATACACGGAAAATGCAGGAGCGAGGACCATCCCGCCACTCAGCTCCCCGTGAGACGGGGACGCCGGACGTGCACGGCTTCCAGGACCTGTTCCGGGCCTTCATGGATAACGGTCCCGCGATAGCCTGGCTCAAGGATGACGAGGGGCGCCACGTCTACCTCAACCGTGCCCTGCAACAGAGGTTCTACGATGGTTCGAAGGACTGGTACGGCAAGACCGACTTCGAGCTTTGGCCTCCCGAGATGGCCGCCAGGTTCCGGGAGAGCGACCTTGACGTTCTCGGCGCCGGGCGGACCATCGACGTTGTCGAAGAGACCACTAACCCGGACGGGAGCCGCTCCTGGTGGTGGAATTTTCGCTTTCCCTTCCGGGATTCCTCGGGCAGCCTGTACGTGGGCGGGATGGGGATCGAGATATCGGAGCGCAAGCGGCTGGAGGCGGAGCTGAGGAAGCTTGCGGAGGTGGTCCACCACTCCGGTGAATTTGTGAGCCTCACCACGCTCGACCGGAGGATCGTCTACGTCAACGAGACAGGCGCCAGGATGGTGGGATCGTCCCCGGAGAAGATGATCGGCACGAGTGCTCTCGAGGTCGTGCATCAGCCTTTCAGGGCCAGGGTCCTTAACGAGGTGGTCCCGGCCCTTGCGGAGAAAGGATGCTGGGAGGGAGAACTGGAATATCTCAATCTCACTTCCGGCGAGATCATACAGGCCTATGCCATGATCTTTGTCATTCACGATCCCGAGACCGGCGCACCCCTGTATCTTGCCAACACCTCGCGGGATATCACGGACCGCAAGCGCGCCGAGGAGGCGCTTCTCAGGGCCCGTGACGAACTCGAAGAGCGCGTCCTTGAGCGGACGGCGGAACTGGAGAAGGCCTACTTGTCCCTCAAACGCGAGACGGAGGAACGTCAGTCCCTCGAAGAGCGCCTCAGGCAATCCCAGAAGATGGAGGCCATCGGTACCCTGGCGGGAGGGATCGCTCACGACTTCAACAATATTCTTGCCGGGATCATCGGATTCACGGAAATGGTGGAGGAAGATCTCCCCGAGGACAGCCACCTGCGGGAGTACGTCAGAAGGATCCTCAAGGCCTCTCTCAGGGGACGGGACCTCGTAAAACAGATCCTCACCTTTTCCCGGAAGGCCGAACACGTGAAGGTGCCCATCCCCCTGTCTCCTGTCATCAATGAGACCTGCAATCTCCTCAGGGCATCTCTGCCGGCCACCATCGAGATCGTTCTCGATGTGAGGTCCGCCTCGGATCAGGTCAGGGCTTCCGCTGTCGAGTTGCAGCAGATCCTCATGAACCTTGCCACCAATGCCGCGCACGCGATGATGGAGGGGGGAGGGACCCTCAACATCTCTCTGGATGAGGTCGATCTCACGCCGCCTGTCCCACTTGCGGACCCCGAGATGAAGCCGGGCAGATATCTGGAACTCGTGGTGACGGATACGGGAGAAGGCATGACGCCCGAGGTGATGAAGCGGGTCTTCGAACCCTTCTTCACTACCCGAGGGATCGGTGAAGGCACGGGCATGGGCCTTTCCGTCGTGTACGGGATAGTCAGGAGCCTTGGCGGGACCATCACCGTCGAGAGCGAGCCGCGGGTGGGTTCCACCTTTCGCGTCCTTCTGCCCGAGGCCGGTGCGGGAGCCGAGACTGAAGCCCCGCTTCCCCACCGTATCCCTGGCGGAACGGAGAGGGTGCTCTTCGTGGATGATGAGGATCTCCTTGTAGAGCTGGCCCACGATCTTCTGGAGTCGCTCGGGTACCGGGTGACGGCGGTGACGGATAGTGCTCAGGCATTGCGGATATTCTCGTCCGATCCTTCCTCTTTCGACCTTGTGATCACCGACCAGATCATGCCGGGGCTCACGGGTATCAATCTGGCGAGGCATCTCCTGGGCATACGGGAGGATATTCCCATCATCCTCTGCACGGGCCACAGCGCCACCGTATCGCCGGAGGTCGCGCAAGAGGCCGGCATAAGGGCGTTCGTCATGAAGCCCCTTTCGAAGGAGGATCTGGCGGAGGTCATCCGCGCCGTGCTTGATGTCGGGACCGTGCAGTGACGGTCGGAGTGCGTGACCTTGCCGGATCCGCTCCTGCCGGGCTCCATCCCAGATTGTCCTTGTAATTTCGCTTTTCCGCAACTATTGTATTGATATTTCGGGCTGCGGACCGCGGCCGGGACGGAGGTTTTGATGAAGGTGCATTTCTGGGGCACGCGGGGGTCGCTGCCCGCGGGCACAGATACGCTGAACCTGAGACAGAAGATATTCGAGGCCTTCAAGAGCCTCAAGGGGAGACATTTCGCTGGCGATGACGATATCCGGGTGTTCGTGGAGAAGGAACTCCCCTTTTCCCTGGCTGGTCACTATGGCACGAATACACCCTGCGTTGAGGTAACGGGTGGAACGGAGCCCGTGATCTGCGATGCTGGAACGGGCATCAGGGACCTTTCGCGCAATCTTGCGATGGCGCCGGATGGCCGTCACGGGGGCAGGGTCTTCCACATCTTCCTGTCCCACCTGCACTGGGACCATATCCAGGGATTTCCTTTCTTTATGCCTGTTTACGCGGAAGGCAACAGGATCGTGGTCCACGGTGGCCATCCCGACATGGAATCTGCTCTTGATTACCAGAGGAAATACTCCAATGTACCCCTTCCCGTGAAGGCGGACATAAGCTTCAACAGACTTGAGCCCGACAGGCAGTATGAGATCGCGGGTTTCCAGGTTTTGGTCACATCTCAGAACCATCCCGGCGATTCCTACGGCTACCGTTTCGAGATTGCTGGCAGAAGTGTTGTCTACTCCACTGACAGCGAACACCTGGAAGAGGGGTCTGCCGGCGAACAGAGGTTCACAGGATTCTTCCGGGATGCCGACCTCGTCATCATCGATGCCCAGTATCCCCTCCTCGATGCCTTCTCCGTGAAGGAGAACTGGGGACACTCGAACAACATCGTCGCCGTCGAACTGGGGGCGAAGGCCGGGGTCAGGGGCCTTGTCCTCTTTCACAACGAACCCACCGTCGACGACCCGGCCCTTCAGACCTTCCTCAACGACACGAGACGTTACCTCAAGATCTACGACCCCCAAAGCACCATGACCGTAGATCTGGCGTATGACGGGATGGAAATAGAAGTCTGAAGACCGTTTCAGGTTTCACGTTCCAGGCAAAAGACAAGACTCGCACAACTCTGCACATACTGTCGCCGATGCTTTGTCCTCTGACCTGAAACCTGAAACGGTCTTTTCACAGGTAGTAATGTTTCGTTGGTTTCAAGTCGTCCGAGAATTCGTAGACGAGGGGTTTGCCCGTGGGTATCTCAAGGGCGGGAACGTCCTCGTCGGGGATGTTGTCGAGGTACTTGACGAGAGAGCGCAGGCTGTTGCCGTGGGCCGATACGATGATCCTGGCGCCCCTGGCGAGAACGGGGACGATGGTCCCTTCCCAGTAAGGCATCACGCGCGCGGCGGTGTCTTTCAGGCTTTCGGAGACGGGCAGTTCCTCCGGGGCAAGGGCGTCGTACCGGGGGTCGTTGCCGCAGAAACGCTTGTCCCGGCGCTCAAGGGGAGGAGGGGGCACGTCGTAGCTTCGCCGCCACAGGCGGACCTGATCTTCTCCGTACTCGACTGCCGTTTCGGCCTTGTTCAGGCCCTGCAGGGCCCCGTAGTGGCGTTCGTTCAGCCTCCATGACTTGCGTTGTGGTATCCACATGCGGTCGAGCTCTTCGAGGACGATCCAGAGGGTCCGTATGGCCCTCTTCAGCACCGAGGTGAAGGCCACGTCAAAGACGAAACCGGCTTCTCTCAGTGCACGTCCGGCCTGCCGCGCTTCCTCAACACCCTTCTCGGAGAGGTCGATATCCGTCCAGCCGGTGAACCTGTTCTCCAGGTTCCACTGGCTTTCCCCGTGCCGCAGTAGAACAATCCGTGTCATGCATGCCGCTCCTTTATCATTATTATAGTTGTTCCACCGTGAACCCTTCTTTTCTCAGAAGCTCCACTATGCCTTTGTCGCCCACGAGGTGTGCCGCACCCACCACCACGAAAACGCATCCCGGCGATCTGAGGTGCAGGGCGATCTTCTTCGCCATGTTCCTGTTGCGTTCCGTCAGGATCTTCCGGTGGATGACCTTCAGTTTCTCGTCGTCTCCCACGGACTTCTCGAGCAGCTCCGCGATCCGGTCGCTGTCGCCCGTTCTCCAGGCGGCCATCAGGGTGTCGACCTGCTGTACGAGGGAACTGAGGTCCCTGAGCGCGTAAAGGAGAAAGGATTCCTGCTCTCCGTCAGGGAGCCCCGCGAGAAGGTCGATCTGGTAGTCGATGGTTTCCAGTTCCACAACCTTCTTCCTGCCGGCCGCCCTCGTGAGGAAGTACTTGTCGATGCCGTAGTGGGGATTGTAACCGGCCCTCATGAGCTCTATGGAAGACATCGTCATTGCAAGAAACCACGGTCTCTGCCGGTTGAGCGATGCGATGGGAAACCCGAGCCGCGTGGCCTCGGCGGTGATGTAGGCGTACGTCTCGCGTGACACATGGTTGGCGATGAAGTCATTTCCCGCGTAGAACCCCTCGGCACGGAGTTTCGCCAGGGTGTCCTGTCCGATATCGTTGATGTTTGCCTCAACGGCTATGGTGTCGGACCTGGCGAATGCCTTCTCGATGACCGGGCTCAAGGGATAGGCCTCCTTCTTCATGAAGTGGACGGAACCGAGAAGGTATACCGTAGCCGTCTGTGTCCGTGCCTGCCAGAGAAAGGTTCTCTGTGCCTCTCCCCGGGAGTCGACCGGGGCGGCAACGATGAAAAAGAGAAGTATGAGAATGCCGGGCAGTGACGGGTGAAGGATCTTTTTCATGGTGTCCTCATTCAAGGTCGTGATGCCCGACCATTATAACAGAAAGGAGACTGCCTTACAAAGGACGGCCCCTTGCCGCTATTTTGGTTCGTTGCCGTCCGCTTTTTCCAGTTGCCCCAGGTGCCCGATGCGCCGCGCCGTTTCGGGATGGGTGGAGAAGACACCCAGTTTCAGCGTGCCGGGCCGGCCGGCGTCGAGCTTCTCCAGCATCTTCCGGAAGGGAGCGGTTCCCTTGCCCCCTGCGATGAGGAAAGAGGCGGCCACCTGATCGGCCTCACTTTCGAACTCCCGTGAGTAGCCGCTTTCGATGAGCAGCGTGGGGAGAAATGCCGCGAAACTGGTTACCGATGTCACGTCTCCCGTAAGGAGCGTGACGAGAAAGAATACTCCCGTGCTCTGCAGGATGCTCCTGAGGGCATGACGATGCTTCACGTGGGCTATCTCGTGGGCAAAGATGGAAGCGAGTTCGTCGTCGCTTTCGGAGAGGGAGACGAGTTCGTCCGTGACGACGACGGTCCCCGAAGGGAGAGCGAAGGCGTTGGCGCCGATCTTCTTCCCGGTCCGGAATTCCAGTGTATAGCCGCCCGCACCCCGCGGGTCAATGCTCCGAACGACGCCCCCGAAAAGCTCCCGGATCTCATCCTGCCGCTCGGCGGTCAATGAGCTCGGTCCCAGAAAACGCGCGTCGAGTATCTTGAGCGTGTTCCTGCTGGCCGAGGCCGCGACCTCCGGGGGGATGATCCGGGCGACCCGGTTTGCCGCGTGGGGGATGGCGTACCAGATGAGCGCGAAAAGGGCGAGAGCAAGGCACACCATGCAGGCCGCCACAGTCTTCCAGCGGGATTCGAGGGTATGGACGAGGTTTGAGGAGTGCCCCAGGCCGAGACTCGACTCCAGGGCCCCCACGGCTTCGTGGTCGTCTGTCTGCAGCAGGGTGCCTCCGGGCAGTCGGATGGATCGCTTCGTCCGGCCGATGGCGGGGTCGATGGAACAGCCGATGATCGACGTTCTTGTCACCGTGCCTTCCGCCTCGTTCCCGAAGGCGAGGGTGACGCCGTCGAAATCGACGGTCACGGGCAGGGCCCGTGATGTTCTTCCATCGAAGAAATGGGCAACGAAGCGTATCATAGACCTATCTCTATGCCGACGAAATCCGTCGCGGCATCACCGACGGCGGTTGTTTCCGACGCGTCGCTGGCGGCGAAGCGGTCGAGGCCGCAGGCGGTGACCACCGCGAGGTTCTCGAGAATGTACCGGGTGCGTCGTATCTTTGCCCAGGGAATCAGAAGCCCCAGCGAGCAGAAGATGGCTGCCATGTTGGTGATCCGCATGAAAAGCAGTTTGCGAGCCTTGAGGGTGCTCACGAACCGGACCTCTCCGAGTCGCGTCCTTGCCCAGCAGTGGTTCATCGTCATGGAGTAGACGAGCGCATGGAGGCTGTAAACGATCGTGGCCCCGAGGATGTACGTGAAGAAGAGTGAATAGAGGACCTTGAGCGGTCCCCATTCCACCGCGGGACCAGCGGAAAGGCGGTGAGCGCCGAAGGCTGCGAGAGAGGAGAGCCCGATGAAGACCAAAACCCCCAGGACCACGGCGAGGAAGTAGGCCTTGTAGAAGGGCCCTTTGCGTCCGGAGAAAGAGCTTCCTGTGGTGCCGTATGCCAGGTTGCCCAGGAAGAACCTCTTTTTGTAGAACTGCCACGCCGGGAAGAATATGAAGAGAGTGAAGGGGACGATGCCGGCGAAGAGAAGATAGGTTTCATAGCTTTCCCGGAGGGTGCCCTGAAAGTGAAAGCGGATGTTCCTGTATGAGGTATTGTGGGCGTTGAAGCGCAGTGACTTGCAGACAAGAAAGGGAAAGACGAAGGTGAAGACGATGACCAGGGTGCCGGCGACGGTGGGTTCGAACCGGTCCACGGCGATGTAGGCGATGAAGAGTCCCGCGATGATCAGGTTCCCCCGCAGGATCGCTACCGGTCTGCCGTGGAAGGTGAAGGGGTGGCCCGCCAGGTCGATGTTGGCCCAGATGTACCGGCGGGTGCGGACCTTGGCCCAGGCGGCGTAGACCCCCAGGGTGATGACCGTGAGGAAGAGGTTCACGATCCAGATCCTGAAATACTCACCCGCCGTGCCTGTGAAACGGAACGCATGCCGCACATTCTCCGGCGCTCCGCCGGTCAGATCTGCCGTCTCCATCCCTTCCTTCAGACCCTTGAACCCATGAACTCTTGAACCCCTGAGCCTTCTTGTCCTGTCGTCTGCCTCAGGTACCTGTATGTTTTCTTCCTGAGAAGGGTGGTCGTGTATTCCTCCACCACGACCCGTCCCGGCGGCGTCGGGGCCTGCCTCTCGGGGATGAAGATTACGGTCTCTTCGCCGTTGTCGACGCGCACCCTGAACATGGCCGCGGAGGACTGTCCCCCGGCGGTCGTTTCCCTTCCGATGACGCTCGCTTCCATTGTTCTGCCCGTCGGATTTGCCGGATCGAGGGCCGCCGCATAGACACCTGCAAGAATGACCACGATGATGGGCACCCAGAGGAGAAGAAACCTCCTCAGTCTCGTCCTGTCCGTATCGGAATGAGCGGTCCTGTTCTTCCGACGTGCCGTTCCCGTGCTCTTTCTAGCCATCGCTCCCAAAACTTAGCAGAAGCAGGAAAGGTTGTAAAGGTCTTCCGTGGTTTCATAAGCCGGAACTGTCTTTGCGGCCCGTTTTCTGGTAGAATTGGGCACTATGCGTGGTGTGTTCAGTCTTGATTCTGGTGTGGGGGAGCCCTTCCGGGAGCGGGTGATGGGTAATGATGTGGAGATCATGCGCCATGTAACCTCCGCGAACATCACCTGTGGTGTTCATGCGTCGGACCCGACAGTGATGAGAAGGACGGTGGGGCCCTGCAGGGGATACGTTGTCATGACCGGGTCACAGCCGGGCTCCTTCGTGTGACGTCATGGACATCGAGCGTTTCGGTGAACAGGGCATCAGGGTCATCTTCGGGCAGGCGATCGACGAGGCGACGCACGAATTGGTGCGGCGCTTCTTCCTTTACACTAGCTCGATCGGCATCCCCGGCATCGTAGAGATCATCCCCTCATTCAGGTCCTGTCTCATCTGCTTCGACAGGGAACGCGTCCGCTTCGAAGGCCTGTCGGACATGCTCAAGGGGATGGAGGATGGCTGGCGAGGGATGCCTCTTCCCGATGTGCGGCGGGTAGAGATACCGGTCAGGTACGGAGGCGATTACGGGCCGGACATGGATTTCGTTTGCTCCTATTCGGGGCTGTCCCCCGAGGAGGTCGTGGAGATCCACTCAAGGGCTACCTACCGCGTCCACGCCCTGGGGTTCATGCCCGGTTTTCCCCATCTGGGTCCGCTTGACAGAAAGATCTACGTGCCGCGGCAGGAGACCCCCGTCCTCAAGGTCCCCCAGGGTTCGGTGGGCATAGCCCAGCTTCAGACCGGGATCTACCCCTTCGAGTCACCGGCGGGCTGGCGGGTCATCGGCAGGACCATGGTAAGACTGTTCGATCATCTGAATCCCCCTTTCAGCCTCCTCAACTTCGGTGACATCGTGAGGTTCGTGCGGATATGATAGAGGTTCTTAGCCCCGGTTTTCTGTCCATTATTGTGGACCGCGGCAGGCAGGGCCACGGACATATAGGGGTCCCGTCCTCGCGGGAACTTGATCGCCACGCCGCGGCGATTGCGCGGTATCTCGTCGACAGCCCCGGGGATGCCCCCCTTATAGAGGTCATGGGAAACGATCTCAGGCTGCGTATCCTGGAGGAGACGACCCTTGCCATCACGGGGGCAAAGGTGAAGGCCACTCTCGGTGACGAACCCCTGCGTCCCTGGTCGGCCGTTCGCGCGAAAAAGGATAGCATCCTGCGGGTCGCGGAGGTCCTGGAGGGATTGCGGTATTACATCGCGTTTTCGGGCATCATCGATGTTGAGCCCGTGATGGGCAGCTGCACGACAAATCTGGAATGCACCTTCGGAGGTTTTCGCGGCAGGCCGCTCATGAAGGGAGACAGGGTGGCGCTGCGGAATGTCCGTGAGCCCGCCGGGCTCCTGACTGTTCCCGAAACAATGATACCCTCCATGCGGGAGCCGCACCTGATCAGGGTCATCGCCGGACCCGAGGCCGATCATTTCGTCCCCAGGTCGGTCAGGTTCCTGGCGAACCGGAAGGAGACGGTTCTTTTCAGCGCCACCTCGAGACTCAACCGCACCGGTATCCGCCTCGAAGGGGAGCCGCTCAGGTTCCGCGACGAAGCGGAGCGAAGCATCATATCCGAGGGTCTCCTGCCGGGGACCATCCAGGTTCCGCCTGATGGGTACCCCATCATCACCCTCGCCGAGAGAACCATCGGCAGCTACGCCCGGCTGGCCACGGTGGCGGACGCCGACATGGACATGCTGGCCCAGATAAGACCGAGGGACAGAATCGTCCTGAGTTCTATCGACATCACCGAAGCCGAGCGCCTCTGGAGGGCGGCAAGGGACGCGCTTTCCTTCTACTGCAAGAAACAGTGAGGCAGGGGCAGAGTCTCAAGGGACAGGCGGCAGAGCGGGCGAGGGGTGGATAGGACCTATAGGAGAATAGGACCTATAGGACATATTGGACTTATAGGACACATATAGGACTAATAGGACATCTTGAAGGTGATTGCCTGTCCGCAGCGCACGATCGATCCGTCCTATAGGTCCTAAGCGTCCTATGGGTCTTATTTGGTCTTATCGGTCCTATTTTCCTATTCGTCCTATCCTCTGTCCCCCCTTTTCTTCCTCCCCCCCCTTCTTCCTTAACTTTTTTTCACATTCTTCGATAAAAATGCAAGGGAGAACAAAAAAGGGGAGGTCACATTGTGAAACAATTCTTGCGCAACATGAGCATTACTCAAAAAATGTTTGTTTCACCCGTTGTGGCGGCTATCCTGATCGCCGCCTCCGGTATTGTCTTCTATCTCTATTTTCCCGGTTCCGTGAATCCTGTCATTTTCGCTGTCATGGCCGCCGCGGTGGCCGTCGTCCTGGCAACGGGTTACTTTATGGCCCGTTTCGTGTCCAGGCCTTTCAGCGAGATCTCGGAGTCTTTCGACGGTCTCTCGAAGGGCGACCTCACGAAGAGGCTTGACGAGGCATCGGGCGGCGAGTTCGGCGTTATGGGCAGGAATTTCAACAGCTTCGTGGAGCGTTTCAGCGATGCTCTCTCCGGGGTGGCGGACAGGAGCAGTCAGATATCCTTCGCCGTCAATACCCTCGACGCGACAGCAAGCCAGATGGCGCGGGGGGCCGATGTCGTTCTGACGGAGATCACCTCCGTCGCTACGGCCAGTGAGGAGATGTCGGCAACGGCAACGGAGATAACGAACAACTGCGTCGCGGCGGCGAAGAGCTCCGAGATAGCCAACAATTCGGCCATGACGGGTGAGAACATCATTCAGGAGATCATCCGGAGCATGGGCCGTATCGACGAGCGGGTCAAAGAGTCGGCCCTTATCATCCATAAGCTGGGAGAACGCTCCGACCAGATCGGCGAGATCGCCGGGATCATCAACGACATCGCAGAGCAGACGAACCTTCTCGCTCTCAATGCCGCCATCGAGGCGGCGAGGGCCGGTGAGCACGGGCGTGGGTTCGCGGTTGTGGCCGACGAGGTCCGCAAGCTGGCGGAAAGGACTACAGGCGCGACGAAACAGATCGGGGATACGATCCAGACGATGCAGAACGAGATGAAGAACGCCGTCGTTTCCATGGAAGGCGGGGTGAAAGAGGTCGAGATAGGCAACAACGAAACGGCAAAATCGGGCAATGCCCTCAAGGAGATCCTGAACCAGATCAATACCCTGGCATCGCAGATAAACCAGATAGCGGTGGCGTCGGAAGAGCAGAGCGCCACGACGAACGAGATCAACAATAACATCCAGAAGATATCGAAGATCATGGATACGGCGGCCAGGAACATTGCCGAGAACGCCGACGCCTCATCGAACCTGTCCAACCTGTCGGTGGAGCTCAACAAGCTTGCCAACCAGTTCAAACTGCAGAGCCGCGATCAGTCTCAGGGAAGCTCCGTCAGCAGGGAAGAGGTGGTGCTCTTTGTCGAGAAGGCGGCGGAGTATCTCAAGAGCGCGAGCGACAGGAAAAAGGTCTACGAGGAGATGAGCGACCCCCACGGCCGGTTCGTGAAGGGCGATCTCTACATCTTCGTGAACACCATCGAGGGAGTCACCGAGGCCCACGGGCAGAACCCCAAGCTCGTCGGCAAGGAGATGCACGAACTGAAGGACGCGGACGGCAAGTTCTTCATAAGGGAGATCAGCGAGGTCGCAAAGACGAAGGGCAAGGGCTGGGTCGACTACAAGTGGATAAACCCTGTCACCGGCAAGATCCTGGAAAAGACCACCTACTGCCAGCGCGTAGGCGACGTCTACATAGGGTGCGGGATATACAAGTAAAGACAGTTTCAGGTTTCACGTTTCAGGTTCCAAGCCAAATGATCAACAGACTCCCCTAACTCTTACGCATTGCGTGGAGGAGGGGAGTTTTCGTTTCTTTGTTCTCACCTGAGACTTGAAACCTGAGACCTGGAACGGTTCTCACTCCCCATACATCACGAATGCCGACCAGAAGAAGGGATGGGAGAAGGTGCTCTCTTTCGTGTCTTTCAGGAGCTCCATCTTCGCGGCCCTCAGGGCTGCGACCTTTGGCATGCCCTTCCTGATCAGACCATCATAGAACCTGATCATCAGGTCTTTCGTGCCTTCGTCGGCAACACTCCAGAGGCTTACCACCGCCGCGGCACTGCCGGCGTACATGACCGCTCTTGTGAGCCCCGTGACGCCTTCGGAATAGCTCATCTCACCAAGGCCGGTCTCGCAGGCCGATAGGACCACGAGACGGGCGTTGAAACGGCTGTTCATTATCTCTCCCAGGGTCAGGAAACCGTCTTCCTTGTCCCCCGGTATCTGGCTCAACGCTATGGCCTGGAACCCGGGTTCGAGGATACCGTGGGTGGAAAAGTGAATAAAGGCATACCGGCCCATCTCGGGAGACCTGGCGTTTTCCTCCCGGGCCTCGATCCTCAGGAATGACCGGGCAGGGCTACCCTTTTCTTCGTACATCTTTCGGATCCCCTCTATCTCCTCGCCGCTGCCCTGAAGCCGTACCAGCGTGCCTCCGGCCCGGAGATAGCTGTTCTTCGTGAACGCAGCGCCCGGGTTTACAGCGGGGGGCTCATCAACGGTGTCGCCGCCACTCGCGGCGCCCTTCTCTTCCTCCACCTTCTTTTCACGGGCGGCCTGGCTTTCCGACCGGTACTTGTCGTAATCGTAAACGGGGTCCCCGAAGCCGACGAAGCCGCCCCCGGATCCCTCGCGTTCGTACTGGCTGCGCAACACGGAGAGGACCGTTCCCGACTGGATGTAAGCGACGGGACGCTTCTCGATCATGAATATCTTCTTTCCCCCTTCCTCGGTCATGAGGGCCTCGAAGGGGAGATAAGCGAGGATTGCCTGGGGTGCCACGATGAGCGTGCCGTCGCCGAGGAAGGGCTCGATGGGTTTGACTAGGATGGCGTAAAGGTCCTCCGCGAGGGCCTCGCGGAAACGCTCTTTCTGTTGATAACCCCTGATGTTGGTGAGGAATGCCTTCACCTTGGACTGGAGATCCTCGTGGCTCACGGAGAGCTTCACCACGTTGAAATCCTTCCGGCTCACGACGAGGCAGTAAACCCCCTTCCTGGACAGGAAATACTCGGCGAGGACCTCGCTCTCCTTAAGGACCTTTTCCTGGAGGAACTTCACAGCGACGGGTTCCGGGTACTGGACGGACGCATACAGGGGGTTCTTGTACCGGATGTCCCTCTTCAGGGCATCGAGCTTTTCCCGGATGAGAGAGGATTCTTTCCCGAGTCTTTCCAGGACCTCCTTGTCGGGCACGTCCTTTCGGGATTCCTCTCCAAGTTTCCTGCCCGTGACCACCAGTTCGTTCTCCAGGGCGTCGCGCTCCGCCTTCATGGCCGGGTCGATGCCTTTCTCGAGGTTTACCCGCCCCTCCGCCAGTTGGTCGAGGAACACGCGGGCCTTCATCGCTTCGATGGAGCGGAAGGCCTTCTCGTTCTCGTTGGCCTCGAGCATGAAGACGGCCGCATCCTCATAATGACCGTAAACCTTTTCCATGTAACTCTTCTTCATGTCGGGGAACATGGCCTGGGAGCGCACCTCTTCGAGCTTTCCAAGGCCGGCCTCAAAAAGGCCCATCGCCTCCTTCACGTCCCCTATCCTGCTGGAGAGCCCAGCTTTCTTGATAAGGACGAAGGCTTCCGATTCCTTGTCCTGCATCCGGCGGTAAAGCGCAAGGGCCATGTCATAGTTCTCGAGTGACTTCTCGAGGTCGCCCGCCGACAAAAAGACGTCGCCGATGCCCTGGTACGCGTGCCCCTGGTCCACGACGGAATGGGCGGCCGTGACATAGGACAGGGCTTCGCGGAACATGTCGAGGGCCGCCATCCTGTTGCCCTTCTCGAGGTAGATCTCGCCGAGGGTCTTGTAAATGTCCCCCTGCCCGATGGGTTCGTTGACCTTCTTGTAGAGGGTCATTGCGGACGTGAACATGGCGAGGGCGTGGTCGGCCTTGCCCAGTCTCACATAGGTCTCACCCATGGTGCGGTAGGTGTTGGCCTGCCCCATGGGGGAATTCGCCTTCATGTAGAAGGAGAGGGCCTTTTCGTAGAAGTCCATGGCCCTGGCGTAATCGCCCGCGTAGAAGTGAATGTCGCCCGTGGCGCGATGGACATTGGCCTGTCCCAGGGGTTCGCCCGCGTGGACATAGTAGGGCAGGGCCCGGTCATACATCTCGAGGGCTCCGGAGAAGTTCCTGCCGTAATAGCCAATGTCGCCGAGCCCCTTGTACACATCGGCCTGACCCACGGGTTCCCTGACCTTCCTGTATATGGGGAGCGCCTTTTCGTACGATGCGCGGGCCTCTTCTATGTTGCCCCTGCGCAGACCGAGTTGGCCCATCCTTCTGAGGACATCGGCCTGCCCCAGGGGGTATCCCGCTGCCGTGAAGCTCTCCAGGGCCTTATCGTACAGCCCGCGGGCTTCATCGTTCCTGCCGGCAAAGAAGGCGATGTCGCCGAGGCCCTTGCGGGCATAGCCCTGTCCGACGTAACACCCCGACCCCAGTTCGTCGTACATGGCAAGCGCTTTCGAGTACTCCCCGGCAGCCTTTTCGTTGTCTCCCGTCCTGAGGGCCGTCTCGCCGAAACCCCGGTGGATGTCGGCCTCGCCCTTCTTGTCGCCGGTGCCCGTATACCGTGCCAGGGCCAGTTCGAAAAAGCTGAGCGCCGTCTTGTGGTCCCTCTGCCTCATCGCAAGGTTGCCGAGGCTGCGATAGACGTTTCCCTCCTCGACCGGGTTGGTTCCCCCCTTCAAGATGCCGAGGGCCCTTTCCAGGACCCTGGCCGCTTGCCCGTTGTCTCCCGTCTGTATCAGCACGTCTCCCATCTTGCGCGCGACGATGCCCTGGCCGGACAGGGAACCGCCCCTGGCATAGAGATCGGCGGCCCTTCTGTACATCAGGAGGGCGTTGGCCGGGTTCCCGGAATGGAAGGAAACGTCGCCGTTGCCTTCATGGGCCTTTGCCATAAGGACCGGGTCTTCCAGGCTTCGCGCCACCGGCATGGCGGAGTCGTAGATTTTGGCCGCTTCATCATATCGGCCGATGGATAGAAGGACATCTGCAGCGGAAAGTGTGAGTGAGGCAAGCATCTTCTCATCACCTTTCATGCGGGCGCCTTCAAGCACCAGGGTGACAAGGGCGGCATCACGTTTCGCCGCCGCATGGTCGAGCATTTTTTCCAGAACGGGCCCGTCAATCCTTTCCTTGACGTCCCCGAAGACGCTCCAGAAGCCGCTCGGTCCCGATCCGTAGCCCTTTATGAGCTCGTCGACGGTCCGGTCCTGTTCGTCGCTCAGGGGAGCCGACGCGAGCGTGTGCGACGATAGAGGCAGAAAGGATAACGCGATCAGGAAGAGCATGGCGGGGGCGAGGAGAAATGGGTGTTTCGCAGCGTCGTTGGTCATTGTGCGGGTCACATCCTCGATAAGGGGTTTTTGGTCCCTGTCTCAGGGAAAGCGTTAAGGGGATCTCCGGCCAGGGGGATAGCGGAATTCCCTTGCGTCCCGCTGATGGAGACTGCCTGTCTCAGAGATCGCCTCGATCGGATGCAGCCCGCGGGGGCGCACCGGGGGAGTCGACGGTCGTGGCGGCCGGTGTCTTTTCGGCAGGCGCCGACAGCGAACGCTCGATGGGTTCGGGAGCGGGCACCACGGGCGGGTCAGGCGGGTCCCGTCCCTTGTCCGCCAGGGAGATGTTGACGGAAGTGACAAGAAACGCGATGGTGGCCAGGATCAGGACAGTCTTCTTCACCGGATGTTCGTGCCTCCCTGCATCATATGGACCTGCCGTGGATCTTTCAGCCCGGCAGGCAGACCGTGTAGCCCGAAGGCTGCTGGGGTGCCGGCGGATCGGGCGGGTCGGCGAGACAGATGCTGGATGCCGACATCATGAGAAGGGTGGAGATGATGATCCTCGTGATCATTTTCATTGCGCAAACCCCCTTGTCGCAACGTTCAGTGCCTTGCGGCCAATCCTGATAGAGTTATATGCAAAAGAAGAAGAATTGTCAATAAGTGCGAGCCGTTTTGTGTTGACAACGAGGCCCGGGAAGAGCAGAATCTCGAAGAGCCTTCAAACCAACCTGTTGATCCTTATACGAAAAGAGGAGTGTGCCATGAAGATCTTTCATGTCGATGCCTTCACATCGAAGCCGTTCAGCGGCAATCCCGCGGGGGTCTGCATTCTTTCCCATCCCAAGGTGGATACCTGGATGCAGCGCGTGGCCGCGGAGATGAACCTTTCGGAGACGGCGTTCCTTATCCGGGCGGCCGACGGGTATAGCCTGAGATGGTTCACCCCGATGGTGGAGGTTGACCTGTGCGGGCACGGCACCCTGGCGAGTGCGCACATACTGTTTCAGGAAGGCCTGGCAGGGAGGGATGAGAAGATAACCTTTCACACGCGAAGCGGCGTGTTGACCTGCACGCAGGAAGGGGAATGGATCGGTCTCGATTTTCCCACGACCCCCGATGACGAGATCACGCCCCCGGGGGGTATCGCCGAGGCGCTCGGCGCTGTCCCATTATACGTGGGCGCGAGCCGCTCCGATTACATCGTGGAGGTGGATTCGGAGGAGACGGTGCGGGGCCTGACCCCGGACTATGGGAGGATCCTCGGGCTGCCCGTGCGCGGGGTCATCGTGACCAGCAGGGCGGCCACGGACGAGTTCGACTTTGTCTCCCGCTTCTTTGCTCCTGCTGTGGGTGTCAATGAGGACCCCGTGACCGGTTCGGCGCATTGCTGCCTGGGGCCCTTCTGGGGCAGGCGCCTTGGCAAGGATGATCTCATCGCGCGGCAGGTATCACGTCGCGGAGGTGTGGTAAAGGTCCATCTCGCCGGCGACCGCATCCATCTCTTCGGCCAGGCCGTCACGGTGGTGAGAGGGGAGATAGAGGTGTAGAGTGAAAACGGGTGATGGGTAATGGGTTATAGGTTATATATAGGAAGGATGGAGCCAATTGGGGCAGACCAGGATCTCTTAACTCTTTTGTGCGGATCGCGAAGGTGCTGTGTGGCAAAAATGCCGGGAGTCGAACCGGCAAAATTGCCAAAAAACCCCGGTCACGGGAAGGAGTTGCTTTTTGTTCCTGCCTATCACCTATCACCTATGACCCATCACCCATCACCCATCACCCATAACCTGCCTCTCAGAGGTATTCCTTTATCCTGCTTTCCATCTCGTCGTAGCGGAAGAGCCTCGTGAAATCGATGAGCCCCGCGAGCGCGCGGGAATAGGCCCTTACGCCGGTCTCTTCGAGAATGGAGACGGGGTTCAGGCCGCCTATGACGATGGCCCCGACCCTGCCTTCGTTCACGGGGATGTCGAGGAGCGGCTGCCCGGGCAGGCCGATGCGGACAAGGCCTCCGAGGCCTATCCTCTTGAGCTTTCCGGCAAGCTGTTCGACGAGGTCCCTGCTCTCGGCCGGAAACTCGCGGAAACTGGCGCCAATCCTGCCACTTCCCGTGTCAACCGCCCCCATGTAGTTCGTCATACCGCTGCGGATGAACACCTCCAGAGGGTCGATGCTCGTTCCGTCATACATGATGATCTCCACGAAACGGACAGGCTTTCTGTCCTCGATCTCGAGAAGCCCTCCAAAGCGCGAGACCGTGGGAATGCCGTGCTTGAGGAGGACACCGTTCAGGGTTATGGAACATACCGTTCCGACGCCGATCATGCCTTCAGGTATGGTAATATGTCCCAGGGTCTCACCGGGGCCGAGAAAGGCCATGAGATGGCCCATGGCGTAGCCATCGCCGTAGACACGTGCTATGTAGTCCACGTTCTTTGCGAACTGGCGGGGATCCACAATGGTCACGTTGATGACGACGCTTCCCGATGTTGTGTTGAGATCGAAGGACATCTGGTAGGTCATGCGGTCTATCTTTGCCGAGAGGAACCCCACGCGGTCGATTATGCGGGAAGAATCGAGCTCGCTCTCTCCCCGGGCGGTTATCTCGTGTCCCTTCTTGCCCGTCTGGCGGGCCAGGCCCTCCGCGTCCATCCGTTGCAGGTAGAGCCTCACTGTCCTCTCGCTGATATCGTGCCCGAGGGACTCGAGTTCCTGGGCTATTCTCGTGCTTGTCAGGGGTGTCGAGGAGTTCCTGAGGATGCCCAGAATCAGGAGGTCCTTCTTTCTCTTCTTTTCCATGTCACATTACTCCTTTTCGGCAAAACCAAATGTGTAACCGGCAAATTTGCCGTTGGAACTATGATATCCCACGACGGGCCGCTTTGCAACAAGAATCGCAATATAGTGTTTAATTACAATCAAATTATAGTTGACAAGGAAATCACGTGTTGCTATTCTTTGCGAAAGTCACGCGGCAAGGACTTGCCGATATGATGGCAGGAAGTTACCGTAAAGAACATACGAGGGAGGTTGACATGATAGAGTGGTCAAAGACCAATGACGCAATTGGAACCGTGAACCGTGGCAACCCGGCAGAATCGGGACTTTGCACACTGTGCCGGGCGGATTGTAAAGGAAGGTGCGAAACGTTCCTGTCGAGCCTGAAGGGGAGGAAGATCCTTTACCCGAGAGACTTCGGTATCGTTACGGCAGGCAGCGCCAACACGACCCACCTTGGGGTGAATTACAACGCTCTGAGGATCCAGGGCTATCTCTACGGGGTTCGCGGCCTTCCGAAGGGACTCAAGAACACGGCGGACGATTGTATCTTCCCGAACGTCAGCATTGAATCCGAATTCGGGTCGAAGGTGGTCACGAAGACCAGGATGCCTATCATGACAGGCGCCCTCGGCTCCACCTTCATCGCCGCGAAGTACTGGGATTCCTTCGCTACCGGCGCCGCCCTCGTCGGCATTCCGATCGTCGTCGGAGAGAACGTTGTCGGTATCGACAAAGAGGCCGTCATCAACAACGGCAAGATCGAAAAGGCGCCGGAGCTCGACAGGCGTATCGACACGTTCCTAAAATACTATGACGGCTACGGCGCGATCATCGTGCAGATGAACGTCGAGGACACGCGGAACGGCGTGGCCGAATATGTTATCGACAAGTACGGCGACAAGGTCATCATAGAACTGAAATGGGGCCAGGGAGCGAAGGACATCGGCGGCGAGATCCAGGTTGACAGCCTCGACTATGCCCTCTTCCTCAAGAACAGGGGTTATGTTGTCGATCCCGATCCGAGCATTCCTGAGGTCCAGGAGGCATTCAAACACGGTGCGATCAAGTCTTTTGCCCGCCACAGCAGACTGGGTTACACGGATCTCTCCACGCCCGAAAAGGTGCGGGAGAACTTCATGAAGTCCGTCAATTACCTTCGCAGGCTCGGGTACAAGAGGATTTCCCTCAAGACCGGTTCCTATGGCATGGAAGCCCTCGCGATGTCTCTGAAGTTCGCGACGGATGCGAAGCTCGACCTGCTCACCATCGACGGTTCCGGTGGCGGAACAGGTATGAGCCCGTGGAACATGATGGAATCCTGGGGAGTTCCTTCGCTGCTGCTTCACAGCAAGGCATACGAGTATGCCGCGATCATAGCGGCAAAGGGGCAGAAGGTCGTGGACCTCGCGTTCGCCGGAGGCCTGGCGCGTGAGGACCACATATTCAAGGCGCTCGCGCTTGGAGCACCGTACACGAAGATGATCTGCATGGGCAGGTCCGCCATGATACCCGGTTTCGTGGGTTCCAACATCGAAGGCGTGCTGAAGCCGCAGAACAGGGCGAAGGTCAACGGCAACTGGGACGAACTTGCCCCCGCGGTGAAGGAACTTGGTTCCTCGGCGGAAGAGATCTTTGCCGGTTACTATGATGTCCAGAAGAGAGTGGGTGCATCTGAGATGAAGAAGATCCCCTTCGGTGCAATCGCCATGTGGACCCTGGCGGACAAGCTGGCCGCCGGCCTCCAGCAACTCATGGCAGGTGCCCGCAAGTTCAACCTGAAGGACATCGGAAGGGAGGACATATTCTCGGGCAACAGGGACGTCGAGAGAGAGACGGGAATACCCTTCATCACGGATGTCCTCGACGAAAGGGCAAAGAAGATCCTCAATTCATAACCAGGCAGCAGGTAAGGCGTCACGAAGAGGGTGGACGAAACGGTCCACCCTCTCTTTTTTTGCAGACTGTGACCTGTGTCATTTCCCGGGGCCCTCATGTCATATATATAGATAGGAACACGAGGAGAGAGGGGCTTAATGGACGTATCCCCGGTTATCTCGAACAACGAACGTCAGAAGATGAATGCCAGGCTCGAAGCACCTGCGTGCTCTTTGTCGGGGGGATTTTGCGGCAAGGAGCACGGGAAAAGGACGCAGGCGCGAGGCAGCGCAAACAAGGAGGCTAATGCAATGATACGCGAGATCAGGTTCATCGTGACCGACGAGGTAAGGAAGCCAAAGCTGGGCGACTGGTTCCTCAACAGAAACAACTTTCCCATATGCGCCGTTCAGGACTTCAACGTGACCAAATTTCCCATACTGAAGATGGAGGTCTTCGACGACCAGGGAAAAGCCGTCGAGACCCGCTGCGCAGGCATGTAGGCGGAAGGGGCAATGCAGCGACGCCCGGGGAATTCCCCGGGCGTCTCCGTCCCTGTCCTCCCGGCACTCAACAGTCTCTCAAGCCATTCAAGCTGTTCAAACGGTTTAGCCTGTCTTTTGGTGTGGCAATCCCCGCCTTTGTCGGTTAATATATCCGCGGAGGTTGGGCGCGGGTGAAGCTCGATCACATCGGTTTTGTCGTGGAAAAGATCGACGAGTTCGTCGAGACCCTGAGGACCATCGGTTTTCCCTCGGCCACGAAGCCTGTTCCCGACTATGACAAGAATGTCAACGCGTCCTTTGTGCCGGTGGGAGAAAAGGACGAGATCTACCTCGAGGTGCTCGAGCCTCTGGATGACAGGTCGGCGGTTCACAATTTCCTCAAAAGAACCGGCGGCGGCCTGCACCATCTGTGCTTCGAGGTGGACGATATAGCGAAGGCCTCGAAGGAGTTGGAAGAAAAGGGATTCAGAATGGTCTCGCCGCCCACCACTTGCGGTGCTTACGACGAGAACCTGGGTCGGTCCTGTGCGGGGGCGACGAGGATATCCTTCTTCCTTCTTCCCAACAGACTTCTCGTGGAACTCGTCGAGAAAGGCCGCTGAAAAGGGGGATCTGTCACGATGACCAGAGATGATGCAGAGCAGTTGCTGAAGAAGTACGTAAAGAACGAGCGGATGCTCAACCACTGTTACGCGGCGGAGGCGGTGATGAGGTCGCTGGCTGCGCGCTTCGGTGAGGACGTCGAAAAATGGGGCCTGGCAGGTCTTCTGCATGATATCGACATCGAGGTCACCGACGCCGACCTCTCCCGGCATTGCCTTGAGGCGCAGAAAATATTGACCGCCGAGGGCATCGACCCCGAGACGGTGGAAGCCATTGTGATGCATAATGAGGCGGTAACGGGGGGCAGGAAGCGCGAGACTCGCTTTCAGCACGCCCTCGCGGCGGCTGAGACAATCACGGGTCTTGTCGTTGCCACGACCCTCGTGTATCCCGACAAGAAGCTTGCCAGCGTGAAGACAAAGTCCGTAGTCAAGCGCATGAAGGAAAAAGCCTTCGCGGCTTCCGTGAACCGCGATATCATCATGGAGTGCGAGGTCATCGGCATTCCCCTTAACGAGTTCGCCGAACTGTCCATCGCCGCGATGCTCGGGATCAGCGGCCGGCTGGGACTGTGAGAGCACGGTGAACCATGGCGGCGTAAAGGCGGGTGTGCTGGAGAAGGTCAGGAATTCCGTCTACCTGCAGGCATTCACGAACCGCCGCATGGCGGTGATGATTCTTCTCGGATTCGGTTCGGGTCTGCCCTTGCCGCTGACGGCTGGTACCCTGCAGGCATGGCTGACCGTGGCGGGCATCGACATCAAGACCATAGGCATCTTCTCGCTTGTGGGACTCCCTTACACACTCAAGTTCCTCTGGTCACCCGTCATGGATAGGTTCGTTCCGCCATGGCTGGGAAGGCGGCGGGGTTGGATAGTCTCCACACAGTTCCTTCTCCTTCTTGGTATTGCCGCGATGCCTCTGACCTCGCCCGGCAGCATGCCCCTTGTCCTTGCCTTCATCGCGCTGGGTGTCGCTTTCTTCTCAGCCTCCCAGGACATAGTCATAGACGCCTACCGTACGGATGTCCTGCCCGAGAGCGAACGGGGCATCGGTGTTGCCGTCTTCATCTTCGGGTACAGGTTAGCCATGCTTGTGGGGGGAGCGCTGGCCCTCATAATGTCAGACCACCTAGGGTGGCAGAAGACATACCTCTTCATGGCCCTTTTCATGATATTCGGGATGCTGGGGGCCTTTGTCGGACGCGAACCCGACCACCACATTGTTCCGCCGCGGACGATGCAGGAGGCCGTATGGGGTCCTTTGAAGGATTTCTTTTCGCGCAAGGCGGCTGTCGTGATCATACTTTTCATCATTCTCTACAAGCTCGGCGATGCCTACGCGGGGGCGCTCTCAACGGCCTTTCTCATACGGGGCGTCAACTTCACTCCCACCGATGTGGGGACGATAAACAAGGGGATGGGTCTTATAGCGACCATCGTGGGGGCCCTCTTCGGAGGCACCCTCATGGTGAAGATGGGACTTTTCAGATCTCTGTGGTATTTCGGGATCCTCCAGATGGTGTCGAACCTGTCCTTCATGGTCCTTGCCATCATCGGGAAGAGCTATCCCGCCATGATCGTTGCCGTCGCTTTTGAGAACCTTGCCGGGGGCATGGGGTCGACAGCCTTCGTCGCCTTCGTCATGGCCCTGTGCAACAAGCGCTTCAGCGCCACCCAGTTTGCTCTGCTGTCGTCTCTCGCGGTGCTGGGCCGCGTTGTCATATCTCCGACGTCGGGATACATAGTGACCTATGTAGGCTGGGCTAACTTCTTTCTCTTTACCACCCTGGCGGCCTTGCCGGGCCTCTTCCTCGTCCTGTACCTGAAAGGAGAGATCACCGCCCTCGACTCGAAGGGAACCACATGAGTTCAGGCGCCGGGCGGGCGCGTTTTTCTCCGGATCGTTTCCATTAAAATTTGTTCATAAATTTCATTGACAGCTTTTTGATACTGTGGGATACTGACAACGAAGTTTCGGAAGTGGCTGTCAATAGTGGTGAAACGCGGTTTTTAGCCTGACCATCCCCGTGACACAGCTCCGTTATCTTCAAAAAAAACACATAGGAGGGTTTTAGTAAGATGGCAAAAGGAACTGTGAAGTGGTTCAATGAGTCCAAAGGTTTTGGTTTCATTACTCAGGATGACGGTGTGGATGTTTTCGTCCACTACTCGGCGATCCAGGACTCCGGTTTCAAGACCCTTGCGGAAGGCCAGGAAGTCAACTTTGACGTTGTGAAAGGTCCGAAAGGACTGCAGGCGGCCAACGTCACCAAACTATAAAAGACAAAAAAGGGGTCCGATCGTATCCAGACCGGGCCCTTTATAGTATCTTCAAGGCAACATTTTCCTGCGGTAAGCTCTAAAGGGGGGTTTATGCCGGGAGGGGTCTCAACACAACAACACCCGGTTTTTCTCTGATGTAGTCCCCGAACAATTGGTCCACCACCCTGCGGGAAGCCGCCGCTGATGAGGCGTGACGCAGGAACACCCTTTCTTTTTCCCTGATCGCTATCCCTACATGAGATACGTCAAGTCCATCGACGTCCGTATAGATGCCGACATAGTCGCCATTGTGGAATTCACCGAGCACGTCGCCGTCGATCATGGCGGACGGGATGTACTCCACCGACCTGACACGGGCCGCGATCCCTTCCAGGAACGGACTGCCGTCGGATCTCACGTTGAGGGTCTTTACCGTCCGCCGCACCTTGTCCCTACCTATCAGGCCCGTGACATCGCTGACAAAGGGCCCGTTGTTCTCCCTCCAGTCAGTGAAGAAATGGTTGCGGCCGGCATAGCAGACAACCCCTTCCCTGTATCGGACCCTTTTCAAGGCCTCAAGGAACCCGTCGAAGGAAGATGCCATCCGCATCGCCTCGATATAGTCGATAAAGGTGAAGCAATCCAGGGCTGCAAGGTTCACGACAAGCTCCTCCGGCGTCGCCGGGCCGCCCGTGAGGGTTGATTCGCCGTAAGGCGTGCCGAGAAAAGGCCGGGACACAGAGGCGATCCGCGTACCAGTGTCATCGATTCTGGAGACTTCGACAAGCAATTCCTGTATACTTGCCGCCGACCATTTTCCCAGAGTGATCCTTTCGTTCATGAGAGACGGTCACCATCCTTCACGTGTGTCATCTGTGTCTGCGCCGGTATGAATGCGGCATGCGTTCCTCGAAGTTCTCTTCGAGCCCGTACCGTTGCAGGACGAGGGGCCACTCCGGTCTTTCGATATAGTCCAGAATGGCGTAGTCCACCTTCGACTTGATCGGGCTGTTCTTGGGAAGTGCGAAGGCAAAGAAGAAACGCTTGGTGTCGGTGGGATAGACCGAGATCCTGTCCTTGTAGTCATTGTCCCTGTAATAGATCAGCGTAATCTCGTCGTAAAGAAACCCGTCAATTCTTCTCTTCATTAATGCTTGAAGCGCCTCTTGCTCGCTCTTGAAGAAAGTGGTCTTGCCTCCGATATTCTTCAGCGCCACCGATTCGGCGCTGTCCACGATACCTCCGAGATGCATGCGTCTCAGGTCGTCCGCGGGCACCACTTCGGTCCTGTCGCGGCTGGCGGAAAGAGAACTGGTCAGTGACGCTATCAGAGCGGAGAGCGCTATGGCGCAGATGAACATCCACGTGAGGCCAAGGATGCGTGCCGGCAGGGATTTGAGCGCAACCCCGAAGCACACCCCTGACGCCAGGGTCGAGCCTACCCAGTAAATGCCGGAGCCGATCCCCTTGATGATGCCGCCGCCGAAATAATCGGGATTCGTCCTGCGCTCGATGATCCAGAAGATGAGGCCGAGCACGCAGAGGCACAGGCCGAGCGCGAGTACGATCTTGAAGGTACCCCAGGAAAGAAAGATCTTGATCGCGGACCACCAGGGGTGGGTCAGTCTTTCCGGGAGGGTCGCCACGGCAAGCCGGGAGTTTCCGAAGGGGAAGGAGTAATCGAACCGTTTCTGCCTTTCCGCCGTGACATAGAACGTGTCTATCGAGAGATCGATCCTGTTCTCCTTGAGGGCTTCGACAAGCTCGTCGAATGTCATTTCTCTGAGCTCGTAATCGATCTTCAATTCCTGGGCGACGGCCTTCCACAGGCTTGTGTTAAGCCCGCCCCACTCGCCGTCCTTTTCCTTGATCAGGTAGGGGGGGTCAGCCGTGACGCCGACGATGAGCCTGTCCCGTCCGGCGGTCTGTCCTCCGCAGAGGCAGGGGTACAGGGAGATGAGCGAGAGGAACAGCAGGCATAAGCCCGGCAGCATTAGCTTCGACGGCTGCCGGGATGGGCGCGGGGACAATAGATCCCGGCACGGGGCGAACCATCTGTTCATTCACGTATCCTTTCACAACCGAATGTCGCGGTCTGTACGGGAATCATTCTAGCACATTGTGCGGAAGAACTGAAAGAAAGGCTGTGCATCCCGAAACTCCACGTCGTGCGACGAAGCAGCCTTGTCTCTCTCTGCCTGAGACTTCAGTGCTCCGTGGCTGCCTTTCGTCACCAGTCGGTGAGCATGAAACCTATGCCGAGCCGGTTCACGCTCTTGTTGTAATCGATGAGGCTTTCCCCGTACCCGTTGAAATACTGAACATACCCGCTGATATGTCGGAAAAGGGGAAAACTCCACTCCAGCTGCACGGCGCCTTTGTTGTCGGAGGGCCTGAGATTGTTGCGCACCATCACGGCAAACCTTTGTTTCTTCCAGTAATAAAAGCCCCAGAGTTCCCCGTACCCCATGAACCTGTCTATGTCAGGATTGTCGTCGTCCTTTTCGTTCTCGGGGATCCTGTACCACGCCCTCGCGAGGAGGTTGAACTGGTCTCGTTCAAAGCCGAGGTTCGCGACCACCCGGTTCCAGCTCCGGGAGAGGGGCCGGGACCTGCCATTCGACTGGTGGTTGAGCCCGACGTTGATCATCCTCCCTTTCAGGCCCAGCAGGTCGTAATCGGTGCGGAAGTTGAGGAGCAGTTCGGGTTCGTAGTCCGTCTCCCGAAAAGGCGAGGAGAACTCCTTGTTGTAGACCTGCCAGAAGGCAAGCTGGGTATACGCGAACCACAGGTCCATGTCCTTCCCGAGGACATCTTCCCAGAGCTTCACCTTGAAGCTGATCTGGAACTTGGCCTCGGCCTTTTGTGGTCTCGCATCCGGATCGAGATCCAGACTCGCATCCATGTTGGGTGAATTGTTGTACGCGAGGGGAAGGAGATAATTGGGGCGATAGGGCCTGATGACGAAGCTGCTTGACCGGCTCTGCGTGTCGAGGTCCCAATGTCTCGCCATGACGGACTGCTCGGCTGGCGGGGGCCCGTCCTCGACCTTTTCCACTTTCGCGGATCCCGCCGTCGGCGGGGCAGCGGCGGCAGGCGTACCGGGTGATGCGGACGGTTTCCCCGGTTTCCGGCCCGACAGCTTATCGTAGCATTTCAAGCGGTCGCCGTCGTTCTCGATGGCGGCGCATTCCGCCATCTTGTCGACGTCGGAGGCGAGAGTCTCTCGCTGTGACAGAACAATGGGCCCGCAGATCGATATGACCGCGACGAGCGGTATGCTGAGCCAACGGGCACACCCGAATAGCGGCATCTGGTCACCTCTTCATTTCAAGTCCTGTTAGACAAACAATAATCTCTCTTTTTGCGAAAAAAAGCAAACGGCGGACCCCTGCAGTCTCCAACCTGCCTGAAACCTGGAACCTGGAACCGTCGTCTGCTATAATCGTGCCATGCGAATGGTCCCGAAAGAAGCGAGGATTGCCCGGTTCCTCACGCGCCCCAATCGTTTTGTCCTGCGTTGCGACCTCGATGGGGAGGTCATCGACGCCTATCTGCCGAACCCCGGGAGGCTGTGGGAGCTGCTTTTGCCCGGCTGCAGGCTCTATCTTGCGGGGAACCGTCCAGGCGTCAAGCTGCCCTACACGGTGGTGGCCATGGAGAAAGAGGGTATTCCGATCCTCCTTCACACCCACCTCACCAATGACGCCGCGGAGACCCTCCTCCGAAGGGGTCTCGTGCCCGGGCTCGAGGATGCCCGCATCCTCAGGCGGGAGGCGACGTTCGGCGACAGCAGGTTCGATTTTCTCTTGGAGAAGGACGGCCGGGAGATGGTGCTGGAGGTGAAGAACTGCACCCTGTTCGGCCGCACCCTTGCCATGTTCCCCGACGCGGTCACAAAGCGCGGAAGCCGGCACCTCGAAGGGCTCATGCGGCTTGCGTCGTCCGGCGTGCCCGCGGGTGTGCTCTTTCTCGTCCAATGGCCGCGCGCGCGATACTTCATGCCCGAATACCACACGGATTTTCTCTTTTCACGGACCTTCGCGCGGTGCAGGGACCGCATCCTCGTCGAGGCCCTCGCGCTCAACTGGAGGGCCGACCTGTCCCTCGACGGTGCGGTGAGGCGGCTCGTCATCCCCTGGGACACCATCGAAAGAGAGTGCCGCGACAGGGGATGCTACATACTCATCCTGAAACTCGAGAAAGATACGCGGATCACGACGGGCGGCCTGGGGGACATCCTCTTCAGGAAGGGCTACTATCTCTATGCCGGTTCGGCGAAAAGGGGGCTCACGAAAAGAATGGAGCGCCATGCCAGAACACGCAAGAGACTTTTCTGGCACATCGACTACCTCCGGGAAAGGGCGTCTTTCCACAAGGTTCTGGCCATAAGGACAGAAAAGGATATTGAGTGCGTCCTTGCTGCCGGTCTCAAACGCATATCCGGGTGGTCCGTTCCCGGTTTCGGGTGCTCCGACTGTTCCTGCATGAGCCATCTCTTCGGCATGGATACGGACCCCATGGACTCTGCCGACTTCATTGATCTCGTTTACGACCATCGGATAGGTTCCGTCGAAAGGGAGCTCGAAGGTGAAAATGATTGATCTTCATACCCATGGCCTCGGCGGATATGGAACACGCGGGGCGAGCCCGGGGGACATCCTCGCGATGGCAGGGCTTCAGGGTTCGGCGGGCGTGGAAGCGATCCTGCCCACGATCTTTTCGGCACCCATCGATGAGATGCGCCGTGACATCTCTGCCGTCAGGGAGGCTATGCGGACACAGCGCGAAGACAGAGAGAACACGGGTATCCCGCAATCGGCCCGGATCACGGGGGTTCATCTCGAAGGGCCTTTTCTCAACCCGGCTGAGGCAGGCGCCCTCGACAGGGGATCCTTTCTTCCCGCGGACGCGGACACGTGGAGGAGACTCGTGGAGGGGTTCGAGGACATCGTGAGGGTCGTTACCATCGCGCCCGAGCTTGAAGGCGCGACAGGGCTCATCAGCGACATGGCCGGAATGGGGGTCATCGTCAGCATGGGCCACTCCGATGCCATCTGGAGCGAGGCCGAGGCGGGATTCCGGGCCGGAGCCAGGGGTGTCACCCACATCTTCAACGCCATGCGCGGCTTCCACCACCGCGAACCGGGCATAGCCGGTTTTGCCCTCATGAACCCCGATGTCTACGTGGAGGTCATAGCCGACCCCTATCACCTAGATCTGAGGACGATCGAGCTCATCTTCCGGGTGAAGGACCCCGGCCGCATCCTTCTCGTGTCCGATACCGTGAAGGGATCGCCATGCTCCGACGAAGGAAGGCCGGTCACGGACGACAAGGGAAGACTCCTGGGAGGCTCGATGCCCCTGCCAGCCTCGGTAGCGCGCCTGCTGCTGCTGGGCTTCGACCGGGAGGCAGTGGCGCGCGCCGCCACCGAAAACCCCGCCACCTATCTCGGCCTGTCCCGGATCGCCGGCAATGTGCACGAACCTGAAGCCTGAAACCTGAAACCTTGTATGTTACTCCCAATGGAATATCACAGGCAGTCCATGATAAGAAGAATGAAAGTAAGGTTACCGGCGT
>MVQP01000030.1 GCA_002067235.1 Syntrophorhabdus sp. PtaB.Bin047 | reverse complement strand
GACGGGGTGAAAAAGGGCAAGATCATTGCCATCTCCGGCACGGTGGCAACGGACATGGACCACCGGACCGTCCATGTCGGCGACCTCGAGGCGCAGGTACGCCACATCTATGACAGCGTGAAGAAACTTCTCGAAAAGATGGGGGCAAGCATGGACGACGTCATCAAGACCACGGATTACATCGCCCCCGAGGCCGTGCCCGACTATCTGAAGACCGCTGCCATACGCAGAGAGTACTTCCGGAAAGGCAGCTACCCCGCGGCGACGGGTATCGTGGTCCACAGCCTGCTCCGCCCGGACTGGCTCATCGAGATAGACTTCCTGGCGGTGGTGGATTAAAGACGGTTCCAAGCTCAAGGTTTCAGGCTCAAGGTCGAAAACCTGAAGCGCCCCTCACATGTTCTCAGCCTGCGGTGTGCGACAGCCGCCGCCGGTCTGGCCGGTTGTGTATCCGCGATAAGGTGCTAGGCTTAGTAGTAGAGATGGGAACAAAAGGAGGGGCCATGGATGAGAGGAATGTTCTGATCGCCTTCGACGGTTCCGAGAGCGCCTTCAAGGCTGTGAACTATGTGGCGGACCAGTTCTCGGGGCTCAGGGATATCAAGGTCACACTGCTCTATGTCATCCCGAACATACCTCCGCAATTCTGGGATGACGGTCATATCCTGACGCCGGCCGAGAAGGAGGAGAGACAGGAGGTCATCGACAGATGGTTCGCGAACCAGAAGATGGTGCTCGAACCCCTCTTTGAGAAGGCACGACAGCTGCTGGTGGAGAAAGGCATGGAAGGCGGGCAGGTTGAGACCATGGTTGCCGGTGACACGGTTACGGTGGCCGAGGCGATCCTGGAGGAGGCGGGCTCGGGCCATTACCGTACCCTCGTGATCGGCAGGCACGGGGCAGTCCCTGTCCTTGCCGGCGGTCTCGCCGCAACGATCCTGCATAGAGGGGCGGGTCTGGCGGTGTGCATCGTGGAATAGGCGAAGGACGAAAGGCGAAAAACGTTAAGCGAACTCGAGCGAAGCGGGCGAGAGGCAGATCCCTGAGCTCTCCCCCGGCTCGTAGTGGATGAAGAAATTGAGGCCTCCCGATGGCCGGTTGGGGTACAATGGTGGGGTATCGGAAGCGATATGAGGAGGGACCTGATGGATAAGGTGGAGATAAGCAGCGAGACGATCCTTTACCCCATGCCCTGTTGCATCGTCGGCACGCTGGTGGATAACAGGCCGAACTACCTTGCCGTGGCGTGGCTCACGATGGTAAACCCGAAGCCGCCCTGCATCGGAATCGCGCTCAACAAGGTCCACTACAGCAATGGCGGAATCAGGCAGAGCGGTTCTTTCAGCGTCAATATTCCCTCTGCCGACATGGTGGAGGTGACGGACTATTGCGGCGTCGTGTCGGGGAGGAGGTACGACAAGTCGAAGGAGTTCGAGACCTTCTACGGGAAGTCGAGCGGCGCTCCGATGATAAAGGAATGTCCTTACAACGTCGAATGCCGGCTCATCAATGTCGTTGACCTGCCGTCGAACGAACTGTTCATTGGCGAGGTGCTGGCCGTGTACAGTGACGAGCGGTACCTGACAGAGGGGGTGCCGGACATGAAGAAGGTGAACCCCCTCATTCTTTCCATGCCTGAGCGGAGTTATCTCGCCCTGGGAAGGCGGGTCGGCTCGGCATGGGAGGCGGGCCGGAAGTTGATAAGGAAATGATGGAGGGGGCGGAACGATCACTCGACTATGTGCCTGAAGACCGCCGCGTGGTCGGGACCCTCGGGTGGCAGGCGGGCATCTGGGCCGCTTTCTTTCTCCTCGTCGGCTGCTTCATTCTTGCGGGATCCAAGTCGCCTCCGGGCCTCGTGATGATGGAAATTCTGGGCGCCGTCTTCTTCGTGGGGCTCGCGCTTGCCCTCGGGCAGGCGTTCATGCACAGGAACCGCACCGTCCTTGTGAGGCAGGACGGCCTGATCCAGGTCTTCCGCAAGAGGCGCCTGGATATGGTCCTCAGCGCTGAAGACATCCGGCTCGAAAAGGCGGACATCATAGTCATGCTCAAGATCGGTGCACCGCTCGCCATAGCCGCCGCGCTGTTCCTGGCCGTCGGGATCACGATGCTCTGGCGTGAGAGGACGATAGATTCAGGCACCCTGAGCGTCCTCGCCCTTGGTGTCGCCTCGGGTGTTTCGCTGGCAAGCGCTGCCTGGACGACATTCTTCCGACGCCACTTGCGCGTGCCCGTCAGGAACTCCCGGTGGCTTGCCGAGGAGACGGTGCTTCTCTCCGCCAGGCAATTCAAACTCCTCTTTTCGGGAGAAGACAGGGGAAGGCCCTTGCGATGATTACCGGGTCTTGCCGCCGGTTCCCGATATTTCTTGCAAATCGGGGGAGATTGCAGGAAAATGGTCTGAGAACGACAGAGAGTGAGTTCCGACGGTATAATACCGGGAACACTCATGGGATCGCGGATGGGAAAGGCGAAGAAACTTGTCGGTGCGGCGCGGGCGGTGAAGGCAGTGACCACCCTCGCGATCGTTGTCGTCCCCGTCGCGGCCACTATCGGGGCCATAGTCGGTTATGGCGCATGCTCTCTGGTGAAACAGCTCAAACGAAGATCATCCATGGTTCGTCCCCATAAGGGGTGAACGAAAACGGATCATAGACGTCACCCGGATCTCCCCGCAATACACAGGCATCGATCGGTGACCAATTCGCAGGAGGGCTTATGGCCGGGGTTTTGGTGGTGGGATTCCTTTTCGTCGCAGTGCCTGCCGTTGTAGTTGTCGCGGTGGTCTGGCTCTTGCGCAGGAACCAGGCGGGCAGTCGGCGGCTGAAGTCCATCCCGCCCGGTTGGCGCACAATAGAGGGCAGGGTGATAGGGAACAAGGTGGAGACGGCTGTCCGCACCCGCCCTGAGGATTTTGACTTCTACTATCCCATGGTCCTTTTCGAATATGTTGTTGACGGTCAAAGGTACACCGGTGCCCAGGGTGTGGACCGGGCATACGGCGATGAGCACAGGGTGAACAAGATACTGGTCGAGTATCCCGTGGGAGATGCGATCACGGTCTATTATGATCCTCTGAAGCCCGGGGATGCCAAGCTACGGAGGAGGTCATGAGGTTCAGGCGCACCGTCAGGTCCCTTGCCCGCTGATCGATCGATACCGGAGGTCAATTATGTTTGCGATAGCGGTGAACGGCAGCCCCCGTAAGGGGGGCAACACGGAGATACTCCTTAAGGAAGTGCTCCGCGTCCTCAGAAAGGCCCGGTGGAGAACGGAGTTTGCGCAGGTCGGGGGCACCGACATACACGGCTGCAGTGCCTGCGGCGTGTGTCTTGTCAGAAAAGACCGCCAATGCGCGATCAAGAAGGATGTGTTCAACGGGGTTTTCGCGAAGATGTTGAAGGCGGATGCCATCATCCTCGGCTCACCCGTTTACTTCGGAGGGGTCTCGTCGGACATGAAGGCGCTCGTGGAACGTTCCGGGTACGTGGCGCGCGCCAACGGGAACGCCTTCGCGGGAAAGATCGGGGCCGCGGTGGTCGCCCTGCGCAGGGGCGGTGCCATACATGCCTTCGATACCATCAACCACATGTTCCTCATGTCACGCATGATAGTCCCCGGTTCGACCTACTGGAACATGGGCTTTGGCCGCGATAAAGGGGAGGTTTCCGCCGATGAGGAAGGGCTTGCCAACATGCGCCATCTGGCGGCGGCGATAGACTGGCTCGGAAAGGCGATAAAGCCCCATACGGCCCGGTACCCCGAATAGCCGCGCCAGGTACGCGTGCCACCGTCACAGGTCGGAAACCCAAAAAAAGACAGAAATGGAGAACGAGGACGATGGAAGATCGGGTCGCATTCAGATTCGTAGGAAGAAAGGTGATCATGCTCCTTCGGGACAGGGTGTGCGAGACACCGGAAGAGCTGATGTCAAGCGAGTTGTTTCTCGCCGTGCTGAAGAGGTTCGTTCAGGACCTGAAGGGGAAACGGTCTTCGCTGCTTGAGGTGTTCGGCAAACAGATCGATGAGATAGGAGACAACGATATCCTCGAGCTGGGCCAGGTATTCCGGATCCTTGTCAAGATGCCGCTCGAGACCGTGCCGAAATTGATGGAGGGTTGGGGTAGACTCGTTTCCAGCCGGTCCCTTTTGCAGATCTTCGTGGAGGGCCTGTACAATCACTGGAGGGAGTTCGAGCGCTTCATCATCTGTGATTCCGCCGGGGACCGTCTGGACCGGCGTCCGTACCGAACGTTCGCTTCAACGATCGAGTCGTTGACCCATCTGGTGCGACAGGCTTACCGGGACATAGAGGAGAACATCACCGGTGTGCATCCCAATGTCTACCGGCAGGTGCGGGCGGGCGCGGAAGTGGCGGTGATTGCTCTGCCAAAGGACGTTGCGCTGCCGGGAGGGAGCTATCGGAAGCTGCGCGACGTTCCCATGATCCGCCAGATCCTGCTGTACCCGCCGCTCCTTCTGAACCCTCCGATGAACAAACGGACGGGCAAATTCGAGAGGATACCCCGGAACCCTCTGGAACTCGTAGCGGTCGCGCCCGACGAGTGGCTCTGTTATCCTGCCAAGGTCGGCCCGCTCCTTGTTCTCGTGTACGTGCACGAGAAGTTCTACGAGCTCGGCCTGTCGCTTTGCAACCTCTTCGAGCTCGCCGACGATACCTTTCTTGATCGTCCTGTCGATGCGGTTTACCTCTTCGGGGCGCCTTCCGGTGCCCTCGACGGCCTCGCGCCCATGCCGACGGTCTTCTTCGACGATGAGGAGAACGGCCTGCTCGCCGCTGCCTGCCCGAACGAAGACCAGTACGGGTACTTCGGATACCTCAAGAAAATGGTGCTGACGCTTCACAACATCAAGGTCATGAAACTGGGCAGGATGCCCTATCATGGTGCGATGGTGAGGATCGTGACGAAAGATGACCGCCCGCTGACGCTTCTGATCATCGGCGACACGGGGGCGGGGAAATCGGAGACGCTCGAGGCGTTCAGGACCATGGGAGAAGACCGGATCGAGGAGATGACCATTATCGCCGATGACATGGGCTCGCTGGATATCGGACAGGAAGGGAGCATTATCGGCTACGGTACGGAGGTCGGGGCCTTTGTCAGGCTGGACGACCTCCAGCCGGGCTATGCCTTCGGCCAGCTCGACCGCTCGATCATCATGAACCCCAGCCAGGTGAACTCACGGATCGTGCTGCCGGTGACGACCTACGAGAACGTGATGGAAGGATGTTCCGTTGACATGGTGCTCTACGCTAACAACTACGAGGAGACCGACGAGGAACACCCGATCATCGAAAGACTGGATACCCCCGAAGGGGCGCTGCACGTGTTCCGGGAGGGGACGGCCATGAGCAAGGGCACTACCACATCGGTTGGCCTGGTGCACACGTATTTCGTGAACGTCTTCGGAGCTGTCCAGTACAAAGCCCTTCACGACGACATCGCGAGGAGGTTCTTCCAGGCCTTTTTCAGGAAAGGGATATTCGTGGGGCAGTTGCGGACAAGGCTGGGGATCCCGGGCTGGGAACGCAAAGGACCGGAACAGGCCGCGCGAGCGTTGCTGGAAATGATCACGGAGCGATGAGGTCCGGGTCTTCCCGGAAGGGGTGGCTGCTGGCCGGCGGGTAATGCCTGTCCCACAGGATGTCCCGCCCGTCCTGGCGGGGAGCACCTTCCTGCCCTTCAACGAGTTAAGGCGGCAGCCGAAGATCATGTTGAGAACAGGTCCGGGACGCAGGAACTCCGTCGCGTTATGGGAAGGGAGGGCTTATCCTCCCCCCGCCGGTTTGGGTCCGGTTGTGGAGAATCCGGTGCGCCCCGAAGCAGGCGAACCCTTCCCGGTCTTCCTGTTCTCTTCCTTTCCTGTCCCCGCCCGTTCCGGCTTCACCTCTCCCCTGTCGCGTCTTTGCGGCCGCGGCGGCCGCGCGAATTCAACATCGCGTTTCGGCGCGGGTGTCGTGTAGTCGAAGTTCTTCACGACGCGCCGCTCGATTCTGGCACCGAGCACACGTTCGATGGCCCTGACCTGGGGTTCGTCTTCCTGACAGACGAAGGTGAATGCATCCCCTGTCTTCGCCGCGCGGCCGGTGCGGCCGATGCGGTGGGTGTACGCGTCCGTCGTGTCCGGCATATCGTAGTTGATCACGTGGGATATGTTCGATACATCGATGCCCCGCGCCGCGATATCCGTCGCCACGAGGATCTGGTAGGACCCGTCACGGAAACCGTCGAGGGCCTCCTGACGCTTGTTCTGTGAGAGGTTCCCCTGCAGTGAGGCGGCCCTGTATCCGGCCTTCTGCAATTCCTGTCCGATGCGTTTCGCACGGTACTTGGTGCGTGTAAAGATGAGGATCGATTCCGTATCGGTCTGCCGGAGAAGCTCCATGAGCATCCTGGTCTTCAGGTGCTGCTCCACGGGGAAGAGCGCGTGGGACACAGTGTCGGCCGGATTCGTATGGCCGATCTTTACCGTGACGGGATCGGAAAGCACCTCGTCGGTAAGCTTGCGGATGCTCGGGGCCATGGTTGCGGAGAACATGAGCGTCTGGCGTTTCACGGGCAGCTGGCGGATGATACGCCTGATGTCGGGGAGGAAGCCCATGTCGAACATACGGTCCGCTTCATCGATGACGAGGATCTCGAGGCTCTCGAGGTCGATCGTCTTTTGTGCAAGGTGATCGAGGAGCCGGCCGGGACAGGCCACGACAATATCGACGCCGGAACGGAGCTTGCTGATCTGCGGGTTAACGCCCACGCCGCCGTAGACGGTGCAGCTCTTCAAGTGGGTGTTGCGCCCCAGCTCTCCGATGGACACATGTATCTGTTCCGCCAGTTCCCGTGTGGGTGCGATGATGAGCGAGCGTACTCTTCCCCGCGGGCCCGGGAGGAGGCGTTCGAGAATGGGCAGCACGAAGGCTGCCGTTTTGCCCGTTCCGGTCTGGGCAAGGCCCATGACGTCCCTGCCGGCGAGGACCGGCGGGATTGCCTGCACCTGAATGGGGGTGGGGACCTGATAGCCGAGCGCCTTTATACTGGCGGCCAGTTTCGGATGAAGCTTGAATGAACTGAAACCCAAGAGCACCTTCTTTCAAATAAGATCGACAGCCAACGGGACAGGAGAGCCCGAACCGGCCAGGACTGTTCCGGGAAGTCATCGGGCTCAATGAAATTGTCTGTTATGGGAACGTTTCGGACAGAAAATCTTCACGCGGCCATGGATCGTTGCTTCGCAGCCCGGTGAACACTATAAGATATAGAGCGGCCCCTGTCAAATAAGTCTTCCTTCCGCCGCCTTTTCTATGAGAAGCAGTTTCCCGGTGCGGGAGAGCCTCTTTATCTCCCTCTCCCTTTTCAGGGCATCGGATCTCGTCGGGCAGGGCTCCCTGTAGACGAGCCGAACCGGCCGGCGGCCACGGGTGTATTTGGCCCCGGCCTTTCCCGCGGAGTGTTCTTCAAGGCGCTTTTGAAGGTTGTTCGTCCAGCCGCAATAGAGGGTTCTGTCGGAGCATTCGAGGATGTAGACGAATATCGCAGTGCTGTCTGTCATGGCGGTCATCGCTCCGATGGGCCGGCGAGGACGGCCTTCAGTTCTTCCAGCTCGTCCCAGCGATGATAGGCGGCATCGAGTTCCTTCTCAAGGGCCCCCCAGCGGTCATTGACGGTCCTTATCCTTTCGAGGTCGTGTCCCGCATAGAACTCGGGTGAATTGAGGGTTTCCGTCAATTGCCGCTTTTCCTCCTCCAGCGCTTCGATGAGCGGCGGCAGGGATTCGAGTTCCCTTGCCTCTTTGAAGGACAGCCGTTTCTTTTCCTGCGGCGCCTTCGCCTTCTTCTGCCTTTGCTCCTTCGGCACCGTCCGCTCGGCCGCAGGGGATGGGTTCGCCTGCCTCAGCCAGTCGTCGTAGCCGCCGACATATTCCCTGAGGTGCCCATCCTCTTCGAAGACGATCGTCGAGGTCACGACATTATTCAGGAATGCCCTGTCATGGCTCACCATCAGGATGGTGCCGTTGTATTCGAGCAGCTTTTCTTCGAGGAGCTCCAGCGTCTCCGTGTCAAGGTCGTTCGTGGGCTCGTCGAGGACGAGGACATTGGAGGGGATGATGAAGAGCTTCGCGAGAAGCAGGCGGTTGCGCTCGCCGCCGGAAAGGGAGCCCACAGGCGACATTGTCCGCTCGGGAGAGAAGAGAAAGTCCTGGAGGTACCCCACCACGTGCCGGGAGCGGCTCCCCGTGATGATCATGTCGTTGCCGCCGCCGATGTTCTCTCTCAGCGTTCTCGTCTCATCGAGCTGGGAGCGCAGCTGGTCGAAGTACGCAACGGCGACGTTCGTCCCCAGCCTGACCTTTCCCTGCTCTGGCACGAGCTGACCGAGGAGTATCCTGAGAAGGGTTGTCTTGCCGCACCCGTTGGGGCCTATGATCCCCACCCGGTCGCCCCGGATGATGGTGGTGGAGAAGTTATCGACTATCTTCCTGTCTCCCCAGGCAAAGGAGACCCTCTTTGCATCCACGACCATCCGGCCGCTGCGTTCCGCCTCCTCGATGGAGAGGCGGGACAGGCCCGTCTGCTCCTGCCGCGCCGCCCGTTCCTCGCGCATCCGCATGAGCGCCCGGACCCTGCCTTCATCACGGGTGCGGCGGGCCTTTATGCCCTGCCTGATCCACACCTCTTCCCGGGCCAGCTTCTTGTCGAATTCGGACCATTGTCTCTCCTCAGCTTCAAGAAGGGCCTGCCTTCGTTCGAGATATGCGGGGTAATCGCAGGCGTACGATGTCAGGCGTCCGCGGTCGATCTCCACTATCCTCGTCGCCAGGCGCTTGAGAAACGCCCGGTCGTGGGTCACGAAGACGAGGGTCTTTCCATATCTCAGGAGGAACTCCTCGAGCCAGAGTATGGTGGCCACATCGAGGTGGTTCGTCGGTTCGTCAAGCAGGAGCAGGTCCGGGTCCGCGACGAGGGCCCTTGCCAGGAACACGCGTCGCTTCATGCCCGCAGAAAGGGTCGTGAAGCGCGCGTTCTCGTCGAGTGCGGTCCGTTCTATCACCGCATTGATCCTCTGGTGGTAGCGCCAGGCCCCGGAGGCTTCGATCAGGTGCTGCACCTGCTCGAGCGTCTTTAAGAGCCCATCGTTCTCACCGCAGGCGATGCGCATCGTAAGATCGTGGTATTCGCTGAGAAGCCGGGCGTGCTCGAACCCGCCCGAGGCGACGACGTCATAGACGGTCCCGGGGAGGTCGTCGGGAACGTCCTGGGGAAGGAGCGCAATGCGGACATCGCCGCCGGGGACGATCTCTCCCGAATCGGGACGGATCTCGCCGGCGAGGAGCTTCATGAAGGTCGACTTGCCCGACCCGTTGCGCCCCAGAAGACCTATTCTCTCACCCGATTCGATCTGAATGGTGGCGCGGTCGAGGAGCGGGGGCCCGCCGAAGCTCAAAGAAACATCACGTATGCGCAAAAGTCCCATGTTACCCTGAAGGTCTTCAGTATATCACGATGGAAGACGCGGGCGCACCGGCCCTTATCTGTCTTTCAGCCCGAAGAGGGCGTCGGTGATGATCACAAGGGCCCCGAGGGAGTTGTCAAGGTTAGCCGTCAGGGCCACCATGGTCCGGGATTCGGGGAAGTAGGCGAAATAGGAGTTGAACCCCGATATCCCGCCCGTCTTGGCGGGGATCACCGCCTTCTTGCCCCGCACCGAGTCAAGGCTGTAGCCGAAGGTCATGTTGATGGTCGGACCGGGAAGCACGAACTCCGTCCCGTTGGTGAGGCGGGCGGGGGCGAACATCTCCTTCACCGACTTCTCCGTGAGGAGGGCCTTTGCCGTGAAGACCTTCGTTAGTTTGACGAGGTCCGACGCGGTGGACGTCATGCCGCCGCTGGCATGGGGAAGGACGAGACTCGCAAAGGGGGCGTTCATGAGCTTGCCGGCGAAGACATAGCCCGATGCCCGTTTGGGTATGATGGCGCTCGTGCTGCCGAACATCGTGCGGGTCATCCCCAGGGGTTTTAAGATCCTGTCGTTCAGGAAGTCGTTGTAGGAAACACCTGTCACCTTCTCGATGACCACCCCCAGGATGATGCACCCTATGTTACTGTAAGCGGCGTTCTGCCCCGGCTCAAAGTCGAGAGGCTCGTCGGCCAGGCGGGCGATGACCTCCCGCGGGTTCCAGTCCTTCATCTGGTTGCTCTTGAAGGGCTCGACCTCCGTCATCTCCCGTATGCCCGAGGTATGCTGGAGGAGGTGTTTGAGGGTGATGTCGTGCCACTGCGGGTACTGGGGGAAGTACTTCGTGATCCTGTCCGTGACGCTCAGCTTCCCCTCCTGCTGAAGCATCAGTATGCCTATGGCCGTGAAGGTCTTGGTGACGGAGCCTATCTGGAAGACGGTGTCCCTTTCCACGGGGATGTTGTATTCCATGTTGGCGATACCGTAGCTTCTCTCGATGGTCCTTCCGGGCATCGATATGGCGAGCGACAACCCCGGGATGTTCTTCTCCTTCATGATCTTTGTGACCACCTCGTCGATCTTCTCCGGGGCGAGCTCGGGGCTTGCCGCGGGGCAGTCGGCCGCGAAAAGCAGGAAAAGGATGGTGGTGATCACCGCGAAGGGGTGGACGAATGCCGGGCTTCTCTTCATGATCGTTCCTCCTGGGTTTTCTATTCGTTTCGGCGCGAAGTGTCGCTACTTCTTATGCCTGTCGTAGAATTCTTTTTCAAAGGTCATGACGATGGTCATTCCCATCTCGCTGAAGACATGGACCACAAAGACACGGCCCGTGTCGTCATCCTTCCCGAGCAGCCGGTAGGCGGCGTTCTTCTCCTCGAGGAGGGCGAAGCCGTGCTTTTTCAACCTCTCGGCGGCCCCGGCGGTCATCTCCCCGGCGAACATGAAGGACTGACCGGCAAGACGGTCACCGTCGTAGATGCAGCCCGTCCCCATCATCGGTTCGATGCCTTCCATCTTGTATACCTCGGCCTGAAGGCCCGCGCCGACATCGAGCACGTCGTCGGGAGGACCCAGTATGGCGATCACCTCGGATTTCGGCATGAGGACGCTGATCCTGTCGAGGGTGTCTATGTCCACGGCCATCGCCAATCCGGAAAGCGCGAGGAACGCGGCCGCCGCGATCATCATAATGCATGTCTTTTTCATCGATGGATCTCCTTCTATTTAGAGAACAGGGTGTCAAGGACACCTATGAGTCCCGCGGGGTTGACGCCGACGCTGACGGATGTGCTCGACTTCTTCGTGACCACGGTTCCGTCGGCCTCCCTGTACGTTCTCGACGACGACGAGGTTTCCCACTTCTTCTCGATGGGCTTCGTCTGGCTTGCCCCGACCGCGGCGCCCGCGATCACGCCGGCCTGAATGAGGTCCTTTGTCGCTATGTCCGTGTTCGCCGGGGCAGGCACCGAAGCTAAGGCGGGAGGTGCGGCGGGATACGGTGTCGCCTGTCCGGGGTGCGCCGCCTGGCCCTGCAGGGGAATGAGGGTCACGGCCACCGAAGGCGGCACGAGGACGTAGGCCTCACCCGTTGCTTCCTGGTTGGAGATGGAGTTGAACCCGCTGTTCATCCCCATCCCGGCGTTCTTGAAGAAGAGTCCCGTGTTGACCCCGGACTGGACGGCCTTCATGAGCACCTTGTTCGACTGGTACTGCCTGTTGATGACGATGTCCACCTGCTGGTAGTTCTCCTTGACGAGGGTAAGGATGTGGTCCCTGTTCCTCTCGAGGGAAACGGTGCCGGGGGTCTGGCCCGCCGGTTTCCCGTCGGCCAGTATCCTCGCCCCCATGGGGTTCGTGGAAACGGGGACGTCCTGTCTTAAGACGACCGTCTCGCAGCCGCCCCCGAAAAGGACGACAAGACAAAGGACGATCAGAGCGTATCTTCCTGTGAGCATTTACACCTCCGGGGATGACAATGATTTACACGAACGGGGGCAAATGTCAACACTTCCGTCGCTCCGGTTCTGTTCCAATCCGGCGAGCATCGTGCTACTATTAGCGTACCGGCCATGACAGGGCACCGCAGGGAAGGCACCGACCGGAATTATCGGGGAGGATGAGCATGAAAACGTCTTTTGGCATTTGTGCACGACTGGTACTGGCGCTGGTCGCGGTGGTCCTCGTCCACGGGCAGTCGTCTGCCGCCGACAAACTGACACGCATTGCCGAGAACGTGTACGCCTATGTGGATACGAAAGACGCGTCGCCGAAGAACAGCTTCGGGGCCAACACGGGGATCATCATAGGCAGGGAAGGCATCGTTGTCGTGGATACCCTGGTGAGCGCCAGGGAGGCGAAGCGTTTCATAAAGGACATCCGGTCCGTGTCAAAAAAACCCATCAGGTATGTCATCAATACCCACCACCACCTGGACCATGCCTTCGGCAATTCGGAGTTCGTCAAGCTCGGGGCCGCGGTCGTCGCCCAGGAGAACGACAGAAAGGAGATGGAGAGGTCCGCCGCAGAAACGCTTAAGAATATCAAGGGATACGGCCTCACGCCCCAGGATATGAAAGGCACGAAGCCCGCCTACCCCACGGTGACCTACTCGGAGAGGATGACCATCGATATCGGCGGTGAGCCCTTTCAGCTCATCCACGCCCGCCACTGTCACACCGGGGGAGACACCCTTGTCTACCTGCGCGACAAGAAAGTCCTCTTTGCCGGCGACATTCTCTTTACGGATTACCACCCGTTCATCGCCGAGGGAAACATCGAGGAATGGGTGAGACAGCTCGATGAGATCGCGTCGATGGATGTCGAGAAGATCATCCCGGGCCATGGCCCGGTCTCGGGGGAAAAAGACGTAGAGGCCATGAAGGAATACATCATCGCCTTCGACAGGATGGCGAAGGAGCTCGCGGCGAAGTACAGCGATCCTGCGAAGATCGCGGCGGAACTGAAAAGCGGTCTGCCCGGGCGCCGCGAAAGCGCCTTCCTCATCGGGGCGAACGTGGAGATGAAGTATCTGAAGAAATAGCAGTCGCTTGACAGGCCGTTGATCAGGTTGGTTTTCGAGTCCTATTGGCGTTCCGTCGTCATTCCGGCGAAGGCCGGAATCCAGGAAATGGGAGGGGAGGGAAAAACCTCTGGATCCCGGATCACGTCCGGGATGACGGCAAAGAGGACTTTACCAACATCCTGTTGAGGGGCGGAGGCAAACATTCAAGGCGTTCCAGGAGGAGATGAGTCATTCTTTGCCCCCGTTGTCGCACGAGATATGGTGAGGGAGTGACGGTCTGCCGGATCTGCGATCTGCGGCTTGTCGAAGACCTGGCATCCGCCGGTGATGAGGGCGATGCCTATTTTAGCGACGATGACGACGCAAGCCCATCGCTCCCTGCGGACCACATCTTTCTTGTCGAGGTTGCCGGAGAAGAAGAGTTTGCTGCCATCCGGTCGGTACTTTTCGATGCCGGGATCCCCTTCGTCGCAAGTGGGGCAGGGGCCGGACCGGACGATGCCGGGGGGTCCGATGCCGCCGGAGCACGTGGGCCTGTCAGAATAGCGGTGCCGAGGGAATACCTGGGGCAGGCGAGGGATGTCCTTGAGGTGCGGATATACCAGCCGGTATCGGAGCTCAGGGTGCGTGCTCTGGAAACGAGGCTCTTCTCGGACATCATATGGTCGGCGGTGTGGTTTGCGGCGGGTTTTGGCATTGCCTGCCTCGTCGTGCCCGATGACTGGGACCAGGGCCTGAGGTTCCTCTTGTATGCCGTCGCGGGCCTCGCCGCGGTACCTGTCGGGAACGCGCTGCTGAGGCCGGGGCGAGGCGCGAGAGCCAGACGTCCCTGGCTGAATGAGTGACCGGACGGCCCAAAAAACCCGGTCTGCCGGAGGGTTACGCGGACAGAGGAGGGCAACGATGCCTTATGTGAACATCAAAGTAACAAGAGAAGGGGTTACCGCCGAGCAGAAGGAGAAGCTGATCCGGGGCGTGACGCAGCTCCTCTTCGATGTCCTGGGAAAGAAACCGCAGACGACCTACGTTATCATCGACGAGGTGGAGACGGACAACTGGGGAGTGGGCGGTGAGACGGTCACAGCGAGGAGAAAGCGCGGGAGCTGATCATTTCAGTTCCTTGAGGCGGAACACGAGAGTGCTCGCGAGCAGGGTGAGTGCGCCGAGAACCGTGATCCCCAGCCTGAAGCTGTAAAGATCCCCCGAAACCCCGAGAAGCCAGGGCATGACGCCGCCGCCCATGAAGAAACTGGTGGAAAGGATGATGCCCGTTGCCAGACCACGCATCTCCCTCGGGAACGTTCTTGCGATGGCCACAAGCCCTAACGGGAAGAACCCCGTCACGAAAAAGGCCTGGAAGAAGAGAAAGACACCCGTGTGCCTGACGGAGGAGAGGCCGAGAAGAACGGTAAAGACCGAAGTGACGGCCAGGAGAAAGAACATGATCCTCCTGAGGCTGAACCGGTCGACGATGAAACCGCACGCCACCGCGACGCCGATGGACACCAGCCGCGATACGGCGAGGATGGTGTTGGCATAGTCGATCGTCAACCCCAGTTCCTTTGTCAGGTAAAGGGGAGTGATCGAGTATATGCCGAGATTGGACCCTGCCCCGAAGACCCAGATGCAGGTCATGAACCAGAGGGAGCGTATCCTCACGATCTCCGTGAACAGGGCCCTCCCGGGGTGGTGGATCCTCACCTCGCTGCTGACGAGACAGAAGACGGCGAGGATAACGACGAAAACGGACCCATAGACGACGAATATCCCCCGCCAGGGAAAGAAGTGGAGAAGAAAGAGGACGACGAGGGGCGTTGCGAAGATGGCGAGTGAGGCCCCCGTGTCATGTATGGCGATCGCCTTGCCCCAGTTCTTCTCGGTATAGTACTCGGTGATGAGCGGGATCGCGGAGGGTATGTACATCCCGTGGGCGAATCCGAGGAAAAAGGCAGAGAAGTAGAGGAGATAGAAGGTGCGAACGGCGGGGATGAGAAAGGCCAGAAGGCTGAGGAAACCGAGAGAGAGGGCGATGGTCCTCTTGTACCCTGCCCTGCCGGAGAACAGTCCGGAGAGGATGACCGAAAGCCCGTACCCCGCGGAAAGGAACGTGAAGATGGCGCTCGCCTTCGCGTGGTTGACGGCGAACTCGTCCTCCACGAGGGGGAGGATCGGGGAGAAGACGATGCGAATAGAAAAGCTGACGAACCAGACAAAAAGGAGAAAAAAGAGAAAGACGATCGCTTTGCCCCGGAATTCCTCGAACCGTGCCATTAGTCCAATGTAACTCAATCGAATACCGTTTCACCAGAAGTTTTGACAGAGAATATCACTGTCCTTGACGGATGCGGGGTTCGGGTATAGGCTTCTCTGTAATGGATCTCAAGAGGCTCCTTGAAACGCACCGGGATGAGATCATGGGGGAATGGGTCAGGCGGATCCTCACCGAGGTGAGTGAGCGCTATTCCCGCCGCCCGGCGGCAGAGGTCAGGGGGACGATATCGGAGGCGACGGAGGCCTATTTCGCGGCCCTTACGGAGGACGACTTCTCGAAGATGGACAGGTTCATCGAGAAGATCACCGTCATGCGCCTCGATGTCGGCTTCGCTCTCTCGGAGGTCCAGGGGGCTTTCGAGCTTTACAGGACGGTCCTCATGCCCATCCTCCTTGCGGAGCTCGACGTGTCCCTCCTGCCCGACGCGCTTGACAGGTTGAACCGTTGCCTTTCCCACACCATCCGGATATTCAGCGACCATTTTCAGGCCCAGCACGAACAGTCGATACGGGAGCATGCCGAGAACCTGGAACGGGTGGTCAGGGACCGTACGAGGGAACTCGAGGAGTCGGAAGCAAAATACCGCATGCTCGTGGAAGAGATCAACGACGGATATTTCCTCAGCAGAGAGGGCAGGATTATATTTGCAAACAAGGCGTTCTGCGAAATGCACGGATATTCGGTCGATGAGGTGGTCGGCAGGCATTATATGGATTTTGTCGCACCCGAGTCCCGTGACCGACTGACGAAGATGCATGAAGAACGGGCATCGACGGGGAAGGCCCCCGACCAGTATGTGTACCTGAGGCTCTGCAGGGACGGCAGGAAGCTTTATTCGGAGAACAAGGTGAAGGTCATCGTCTACGAAGGGGAAACGGCTACGGCAGGGATTTGCCGGGACGTTACGGAAAGGGTGGAACTGGAAAAGCAGACACTCAGGCTCGTGGAGCTCGAGAACGAGAGAAAGACGGTCGCCCTTTCGACACTGCGCCAGTTGATGGTCACCCTGTCGCACTATCTCCTGAATGCCAACACCATAATAGGGGGCATGGCAAGGCGCAGCGAGCGGGCCGCCTCACAAGCGGAAAGGCAGGCCTCGCTGGAGGCGATAACGGAACAGGCGATAAGGACGGAAGGGGTCATAACGGCCCTCAAGAGGGTCGCGGACATAAAGACCGCCGAGTATACCCCTGAAAGCCACACCCTCATGATCGACCTTACCAGGGAGATCGAAAGAACGCTGGCGAAGACCGAGGAAGAGAGGTCGCGGTGAAAGCCGGCAGCCCGGTCAATTCTCACAGACGTATCCGTAACTGATCCAGCAGACCTCATAATCGCACCAGGGGCCTTCGGCGTAGCTGACCAGTCGAGCACTGTAGCCGGGGGGGCAGATGCACGTGCCCGTGTGAGTGTTTTTCGTCTCGCAGTAGTAAGCCCTGGCCCTGTATATCTGCAGATAGGAACCGCCGCCCGAATGTGTCGGCGAGGCCTGGCCGCTGTAGCTCGAGATATCCCCTTTCAGGCCCGCGGAGTCCCCCGAAAGGGATTCTCCGGCACTAAGGCCAATTAGCCATGCGGCGATGGCCAGAGAGATGAGGAACAGTCCCGGCCCTCGCCCGTCCCCCTCGCCAACCCCGATCCTCTCTTTTTTCATGCGTTCCTCCTTGTGCGTGTCGAAGCGATCCCAGTATGTCCGGACATATTACTTCCGAGAAACGAAAAACGACCCCTTATTTCCACCTTGATGCGCTGTCGGACTTGCCGGCCGGTTAAAGTGTCCAAGTTGTCAGGGAGATCTCAGGTGAAGATGCCGGGACTGACCGCATCTATGTCGTGACCGGCAAAGGGTGTCGGAGACCGGTTCCGGCAAAAGAAAAGGGCCTCGAGGGGCCCTTTTCTTGCTTACAAAGCGGATTGCAGCGGGATATCAGAAGAAATACCAGGCGCCAAACCTGTACATGTCGGCAACGCCCGTCCGGTCGGCATTGCCGGTGCCGACGCTGGTGCCGGGGGTCCCGTACCCGTTGAAGCCCGAGAAGTTCCGGATCCACTGGATACCGAACCGGATGGCCTGGTTGGCATCCCACAGGAGGTTCGCCGCGTAGGTCTGGGACATGTTGATCCTGTCGCGGGCCGCTGCGGTGTTGCTGCGCCCGTACCCGCTGTAGTTGTACTTCAGGTAGCCGTACATGCCGTTGAGCGACAGGCGGTCGGTGATCCACCAGGACGCCTGGGTGAAAAGGCCGAAGGCCGTCGGGGCGGCGCGATCGCCGGCGGGCCTTTGATAGCTTCCCTCGCTCAGACCTGCCGTGCCGAGCCAGTTGTTGCCCGCAATGTCCTGGCCGATGAAGAAGTTGCCGTTGAGGAGCACCGACATAGCCTTGTTGCCCTTTCTCTCAGGGACGATGGGTATCGAATAACGGAAGGCGGCCACCCAGGAATTGATCGTGTCGTCCCTGTAGTCGTTGCCGGCCGTCGTGAGGTACGTCGAGCTCGTGCTGTTGTCTTTGCCGTAGTATCCGCCCAGTGCGAACTTTAGGTTGTTGGAGCCGATCTTGCCGCACCGGTCGGTTGAGTACGCGATCTCGCCCTCAAACCCGGGCCAGCTGCTTCTCGCGAAGCCGTCATTCGAACCGCGGACGCCGTTGGCGTAGTAGTTGTTGGCACCCGACCATTCCGTCGCGGAGACAAGGCCGAACATGGCGTTGAACTCCCTGGTGAAGAAATACCTGAGAGCGATCTGGGGCAGCCTGATCCCCCTTAGGTACTCCGTCAAGTCGCCGACGCCCATCCACGCGCCGTAGTAGGGCATGCCGAACTGCTGCCAGGTCTGGCCGGCGATCAATTCTGCCGATTGCCACTTCAGCTTCATGAAGGCATGCCTCAGGTTGAAACCGCCGTATTGGTTGCCTGTCGTCACACCACGGAAATCGCCTTCGATGAAGGCGCTTGTCTTCGCGCCCCACAGGTCGGGACCCTTGACGAGGAAGTTGAAGCGGGTCTCACCGCCGGTCATGAAGGTGTTGCCGTACTCATCGGCAAAGACCTTGCGGCTCGATGTGCTGCTCCTCGCCGCCGTACTGGCGTCGGAATTGCCGTTCTGGGAGGTCCAGCCCAGATCGAACTTCACGAAACCGCCGAATGTGACATCGTACCTGCTCGACACGCTGCCCGCGGTGCACAAGGCCGGAAGAACAAGAGAGACCGCGAACAAGACCAGCAAACACTTCTTCATTCCATCCTCCTTCAAATGTTTTATGATCCCGAGATCTTTGCTCAAAACTTACCGTGATCCCGGACCTTTCAAGCCCCCGCTTCACGCCCGCGCACCCGGTTTACGTTGTATCTTAATGTATAGTACGATGGATATATATCACAGGATATAACGATGAGTCAACACCTCGGCACGGAAAAAAGCACATTATTCCCAAAAAAAAGGGGGGGGTGTCGGGACGTTTTTTCTAGAAGGATCTAACGGAACTGAAGATCATACAACAGAGGTGCTGCCGGCATCTCTCTCAGTGGCCTCCGTCTCTTCGTTACGCGGGTCTTCGTGACCGACATAAACGATCTGGTTGCAGCAGACAGCGATGTATCTGCTCCCGAATGGTATGACCTTTACTTCTTTTCCGCAATGGGGACATTTTTTCGTGGCCACGCGCGCTCCCTCGTAATGTCGTTTACGAACCTGATGTCCTGCAGAACCAAAAACCAATCTACCATGGATCAAGGAGGGATGCCCTGCTGTTTTAATGACCAGAAAATATGGGTATCGTTACCATATAGAATGAAACTGCCCTGCCCTGGGCGCGAGCATCCTTGACACGAAAAGGGTCGAACCGGTATAAGGAGCATGACGGGCACAAAGGCACCGGGAAAAGGGAGGATATGATGATGACAGGCACCGAAACGCGGGGCAGGCCCCGGATGATCAGGACGTTCGTCGCGTGGCTCGGGTTCCTCGCCGCACTATTTCTCACCGCGTGCTCGACCCCTCCCTCCCTCACAGAGCGCGAAGGGTTCATCGAGGTCACAGGCGGCAGGGTATGGTGCCGCATCGTCGGCTCCGGCAGCGCCACCCCGGTGGTCGTTCTCCACGGCGGGCCGGGGGCCGCGAGCGACTACCTCAAGCCCCTGGAGAAACTTGCCGCCGACCGGCCGGTCATCTTCTACGATCAACTGGGCTGCGGCAGATCGGACCGCCCGGCCGACAGGAGACTCTGGCACATCGAGAGGTTCGTCGAGGAGCTCTCGCAGGTGCGCAGGGCCTTAAAGCTCAAGGAGATCCACCTCTACGGCCACTCCTGGGGAACAATGCTGGCCGTGGACTACATGCTGACGAAGCCTTCCGGCGTGAAAAGCCTCATTCTCGCGAGCCCGTGCCTCAGCGCAAAGCGATGGGTCGAGGACGCGAACGTTCTTGTCGCAGAGCTTCCACCCGGGACGCAGGAGGTGATTCGCCGCCACGAGAAGGCGGGCACCACGGATTCGAAGGAATACGACGCGGCCGTCACGGAATACCTCAAACGGCACCTGTGCCGTCTCGACCCCTGGCCGGAGGACCTGGTGCGGTCACTTTCCGTATCCAACATGGAGATCTACAAGCAGATGTGGGGGCCGAGCGAATTCCACCCCACGGGCGACCTCAAAACATACGACAGGGTGGACCGGCTCCGGGAGATCACGGCACCCACCCTCTTCACCGCCGGCCGGTACGACGAGGCAACCCCCGGCGCGACAACCTGGTACAGCTCCAACCTTTCCGGCTCCACCCTCAGGATCTTCGAAAAAAGCTCCCACCTTGCGATGTTCGAAGAACAGGAAGAATACGTGAAGACGTTAAGGGAGTTTATGAAAAGAACAGAAGGCAGGTGATAGGTTATAGGCTATGGGGAAAGGCCACTCCCATCCTTCTCTGTCCATCACCCATGACCTATGACCCATTACCTGTCTTCATTTTCTATACCAGTTCTTCCCCGTTTCCTTCACATAGATCCGGGTGACGGTGCCGCAGTCGTCGCAGACGTCGGCATAGAAAGGTTCCGTGCCGCCCAGTACGAATTTGGTCTTGTAGGCGAGACCTATCCTGCCCGCGTCCGCCGTCTGATCGACCCTCACACCGCCGACGATGTTATTGCCTCCGCAATGGGGACATTTGCCGCTCTTTTCGTCCATAGCGCCTCCGCTCTTTTCGTCCAGCCCCCTGATGCGGGGAGTTGAAACAGCCTAGAACGTCGGTTGAGGCATGTCAAGCTCGACAAAGCGGAAATGCTCTTTAAAGCTCCTCGATCGTACAGGATCCAGCCCGGTTCTTCTTGAGAAGGTTGAGCCCCTGTCTGATCTCGTCCGTCAGTTCCTCATCATTGAGGATAGCGATCGTTTCGTCTCGGTCTTCCCGTTCGCCCGGGCACTCTCGCATCATTCCTCCTCTCCCCCTCCTTCGTTCCCCACACTACGGTGTCTTATATCGCCGGCGACCGCCTCTTCGAGGATGAGGACCTCGTTCCTTTTCTTCTTCTCCATCCGTCTCAGGAGGGTTTCGATGTTCTCGACGAGCTGGGCTGCCGTGATCCTGCCCGCGGCATACTCTTCTTTCTGTGACGCGATGGAGGAGGCGAGATCCACGGCGACTATCTTCTGCGCAAAGAAGAGATCGTAGGCGGCGACGGTGGCGATAGAGCAGACGACGGACGCGGTGATCGCAATGACAAGCCCCTTCACGCCAGGGTCCTTCCTGTCAGTTCCTCCCGTCTGCACAGATGCCCTCCCTTCCCCCTGCTTCCTGCCCGGCGCCCTTTATCATGATCCGGACGTTGAGAAGCTTGGCCGCGGTGGCAACGTTGGCACCCCCCTTTCCCACAAAGAAACCGCAATACCGGGGATCGACCTTCACGACGGCCTCCCGCAACCCCTGCGAATAGAGGACCTCCACTACCTTGTCCGCCGGCGCCGGGACAAGGGAGTTGACGATGTATTCCTTCATGTCCGCGCTGTAACGGACAATGGTGATGGTATCCGTGGTGTACTCTTTCACCCTGTCGAGATAGGGCAGGGACGCCATGAGCGGGTCAACCTCCCCAAGACCTTCAACGGAGACCTTCGCAAAGGGACCGTTGATCACGCTTGCCGCCCTTCGCACCCGTACCCTGCCATCGCGTATGATGGGTGAGAGGACCTCCTCCGTGATCCGACGAAAGTATTGCGGCGATCTCTGGCTCAGAAAGATCTTCCCCTTTCCCATCACGAACACCGCGGCCACCGTTTCCTCCCCCTGCCCGTATTCCCTGCCGGCAAATCTCTTCGGAAGGTAGGCCAGAAGGTCCGTTCCCGCCACAAGGACAAGGTATACGTCCCTCCCGGGAAGGTCCTTCACGATGGCACACCGCACAAGGCGACCTATCTTGATTGTCGTCGTCATGATCTCCCCCTGACATATGCTAACTGTGCAGGGGTATTACTTCCGGGAGGGAAAAAAAGACCCGAAAAAAAGCAAAAGCGGGTGATGGGTCATGGGTGATTGGTTATGGGGAAATGGCTCAGGGTTCTTCCCATGACCCCGCCTCTCGTCCCTGAAACTCTGAAACCTTGAAACTCTGAAACCTTCTTTATATACTGTTCGTCAAATATCCGCGCGAGGTGAATGAGATGGAATGCACGATGGAGAAGAACAAGGCGGCCTGCGCCTGCACCTACGATACCTGCGGCCGCAAGGGAAAATGCTGCGAATGCGTGGCCTACCACCGGGCAAAGAAGCAACTCCCCGGCTGCTTCTTTTCAAAGGAAGGCGAGGCCTCCTACGACCGGTCGTACAATCGGTTTGTGAGGGAAAACTCGTAAAGACGGAGAGAAGACAGTTTCACGTTTCAAGTCTCAGGTTTCAGGAATAAAAAACCGTTTCAAGTTTCAGGCAAAAGGCCGACAAAGGAATGAGGGAGAGGGAACGCGGGGAGGGGCAGGAAACAGCTTTCTTCTAAGTCTTTTCACCTGAGACTTGAAACCTGAAACTTGAAACAGTTTTTCTAGTCCTCCAACTCCTCGATCACTTCCTGGGCCTTTATGCGGACCTCTCTTATCTTGTGGGCCATGGCGGAGATGGAGATCTTCCGCTTCGCGTCCTCCTTCTGGCGCGGCGGCAATGACGCATAGAGTTCCCGAAGCTTGTCGAGGGTGGCGTTGCACACGTCGGCGTCCTTCAGGTCCAGGAAAAGGATAAGCGTGGGACCGTCGTCGGGCAGGCCGTACTTTGCCACGTATCTCTCTGCCTGCCTCGCGAAGGCCTCCGACCCGTAGGCATTGTGCAGCCTGGCGAAGAGCTTGTCGTGCTCGGGGGTTCCCTTGTCACCCTTGAAGAGCCTGTCCAGCGCATCCTTCACCCTTCCCTGCTGCCAGCGGTCCTTCGGGGCCTCCTTCTTCTTCCCCGCCCCTTTCTCCTGCCTTCCGTAAAAAGTGCTCCTGTCCCTGCGGCGGTCCAGCTCCCGCCAGTTGGGTCTTTCATCGTCGTCGTAGTCTCCCATCGCTACCCCATCCGGATTTTTCCTTCATTATACCCCTTCCCCATCCAATTTCCACACCTTTCTGAAACAAGGTATGCTGCCCGAAGAACACACCCCTGAAGCCTCAACAAGCTGTTGACAGAACCCTCTCTGCCGTTACCCCGGGCCTGATCCAGGAACCAGATGCTCTTCTATCCCCTCGTATTTCCTGGATTCCGGCCTTCGCCGGAATGACGAATGCGAGAAGGCCCTAGAATTCTCACCCGGCTCCAACTGTTCCAGCGGTCCCAGTGACTCCGGTCATTCCCAAATTCCTTGACAAATCTCCGCGCACCGTGATGATATTGTCTGAAACGAGAGTCAAGGAGCGGCCATGTTCGTATGGCTTTTTCACCGGATAAGCGGTGTTTCCCTTATTGTTCTTTTCGGCATCAAGATACTCACCAGCTACTTCCTCTTCACTCAGGACAAGAAGCCCGATTGGGCGCTGAGCCTCCACCGGCAGCCCGTTCTTGACGTGCTGATCCTCCTGCTCTTCACCTTCCACAGCATCTACGGCATCCGCACGATCATCATGGACCTCGGCTACAGGAACGAGAAGAGGCTCTTCGTCGCCGCCAACGTGATCGCCTCCGCCATCTCGGCGGTCCTCCTGTACCTTTATCTCGTGATCTCATGAAGGCCCTCTCCCACGACGTGCTCATAGTCGGCGGCGGACTCGCGGGATTGCGGGCGGCCGTGGGCCTTTGCGACAGGTACAATGTGGCCCTCATGTCCAAGGTCCATCCCATACGGTCCCATTCGATCGCCGCGCAGGGGGGCATCAACGCGGCTCTCGCCAACAACCCCGACGGCAGGGACGACACGTGGGAGAAACACGCCTTCGATACGATCAAAGGCAGCGACTACCTCGCCGACCAGGACGCCGTGGAGGTCATGTGCCGCGAGGCGCCGGGCATCGTCTACGAGATGGAACACTGGGGATGCCCCTTCAGCCGCTTTCCCGACGGCTCTATAGCCCAGCGTCCCTTCGGGGGGGCGGGGTACCCGAGGACCTGCTACTCCACGGACCTCACGGGCCACGTACTCCTCAACACGCTCTACGAACGGGCGGTCATGAAAGGCGTCAGGGTGTACCCCGAATGGTACGTGACGGCCCTTGCAACCGATGACGGCGTCTGTCACGGGGTGGCGGCCTTCGACCTCATGAACGGCGAGATCGTGCCCATCACGGCGAAGGCGACGGTCTTCGCCACGGGCGGGTACGGCCGGGTCTACTTCTATTCCACCAACGCCCTCATCAACACGGGAAGCGGCATAGGCATAGCCTACAAGGCAGGCGTGCCCCTGAAGGACATGGAGTTCGTGCAGTTCCACCCCACGGGGCTCATCGGCACGAACATCCTCATGACGGAGGCCTGCCGCGGGGAAGGCGGTTACCTCGTCAACAACAGGGGCGAGCGCTTCATGGAGAGATACGCCCCGAAGGCGATGGAGCTCGCGCCAAGGGACATCGTATCGCGAAGCATCCAGACGGAGATCAATGAAGGCAGGGGCTTCGATCACCCGCTCGGCACGTACATCAAACTCGACCTCACGCACCTGGGAGAGAAGAAGATCCTTGCCAAACTCCCGGGCATACGAAAGATCTGCATCGATTTCATCGGCATCGACCCCATCAGGGAACCCATACCCATCATGCCCTGCCAGCACTATTCCATGGGAGGCATCGATACGAACGCGAAGGGCGAGACCGAGGTGCGCGGGTTCTTCGCCGCCGGCGAGTGCGCCTGCGTCAGCGTCCACGGGGGCAACAGGCTCGGCGGGAATTCCCTCCTCGAGACGATCGTCTTCGGGAAGATAGCCGCCGGCGCCGTAGATGAATACCTGTCGCTGGGGGCGGCGTCGCCGAAGGAGGAGACCGTCCTTCGTGCGGCGCGGGAGACGGAACGGAAAATGGCCGCGCTCGTTGCGGGAGGAAAGGAAAAGACCTTCTCCCTTCACGGCGAGCTCGCGAGGACAATGAGCGCAAACGTGGGGATCTTCCGTGAACGGGCGGAGATGGAAAAGGCCCTCGAAGAGATCGGCCGCATCGGGGAGCGCTACCGGGACGTCGGCGTGTCGTCTCCCGACAGGCACATGAACTACGAGCTCATGAACGCCGTCGAACTCGAATACATGATCGAGGTGGCCCACACGATAGCCCACGGGGCACTCCTGAGGGAAGAGAGCCGCGGGGCCCATTCGCGAAGGGACTTCCCGAAACGCGACGATGAGAAGTGGATGAGGCACACCGTCGCCCGCATCAGCGTTGACGGGAGTGTCGGCATCTCCTTCCGCGATGTCACCATCACGCGCTACCAGCCCATGGAGAGGGTCTATTGATAACCGCGGACGCTTACACCTTCAAGATACTGCGCAGCGACAGGAAAAAGCCGGACGAAAAACCGCGGTTCGAGACGTACCGGGTGAAGGTCATCCCCGGCCTCACGGTCCTTGCCGTCCTCATGAGGATCCGTGACGAGATAGACGGCACCCTTTCCTTTCGTTCATCCTGCAGGTCCGCCGTGTGCGGCTCCTGCGCCATGGTCATCAACGGCAGGATCGACCTCGCCTGCAGGACACAGGTGGCCTCCTTCGGTACGAACACCATCATCCTCGAGCCCCTCCCCAACATGGAGATCATAAAGGACCTCGTCGTGGACATGACGCCCTTCTGGCGCATGTACGAGAAGGTAAGGCCGTGGCTCGTCAGGCAGGCGGAAGACCCCGGGAAGGAGATAGAACAGAGCGAGGAGGAAAGAAGCCGCATCGACCAGTTCGTCAACTGCATCCTCTGTGCGTGCTGCTATGGGGCCTGCCCTGTCATAACCCGCGACCCCGAATACCTGGGGCCCGCGGCCCTGGCAAAGCTGGAGCGTTTCATCCTCGATTCGCGGGACGAACGATCCGAGGACTTCCTCGACACCGTGAACGATGAAAGGGGGGTGTGGGGATGCGACACGGTCCTTCGGTGCATAGAGGCCTGCCCGAAAGACGTGCGTCCCACCGACTCCATCGTGGGCCTCAGGAAGGCCCTCGTAAAGAAGAAGGCAAGACAGCTCCTGGGGATGAAGAAATGAAGCTCGACCATTCACTGGTGACGCGAAGGACATTCCTCAGGACCCTCTTCGGGGGATGGGTCGCCGCCGTCGCCTCGGGCAGCCTCTGGGCCCTCGCGAAGTTCGCCTTTCCCACGCTCGGGAAAGAGCCTGACTTCGTCGTCCTCAAGAGGGCCGACTTCGAGGGCATTCCCGTCAACTCCGTGAAGCCCTTCGCGTGGGGAGGCAAACTGGGTCTCTACTTCAAGAGAGGGAACGGGACAGTCAGCGCCCTGAAGGGCGTCTGCACGCACATGGAATGCAACATCACCTACAGGCCCGATGAGAGGAAGTTCTACTGCGCCTGCCACAAAGGGTGGTTCGACGAGAACGGCAGGAACATCGAGGGGCCTCCGCCCAAGCCCCTCGAGATCTTCGATATCACCACCGAGGGCGACAAGCTCATCATCGCGAAGAAGGGAGTGAAGGTTGAGCTGCCGAAGGCTTAAAAACTGGTTCGGAGAACGGTACGACATGGAGGCGCTGGGGGCCCTTGCACGTATGAAGACCGTGCCGTCCCACCGGTTCGACGCCTGGTACTTCGCCGGGGGGCTCACGCTCTTCCTCTTCGTCTTTCAGTTCATAACGGGGATGGCCCTCGCCCTGTACTACGTCCCCCATGCGGAGCACGCCCACAAGAGCATCATCGACATCGTCACCAAGCTCAACATGGGATGGCTTTTCCGTTCCCTCCACCACTGGGGAGCGCAGCTCGCCATACTTGTCCTCTTCGTGCACGTCTTCAGTACCCTTCTTCTCAAGGCCTACCGGAAGCCGCGCGAGCTCGTCTGGTTCACCGGTTTCGTGATGCTCGCCATATCCATCTTCTTCGGTCTCAGCGGGTATTTTCTCCTCTGGGACGAGAGGGCCTTCGCCGCGGTGCGCGTGGCGACAGGCGGGGCCGGCAACCTTCCCCTCGCCGGGTGGTTGATAAAGGGTTTCCTGCGCGGCGGTCTCGATGTGACGGGTGAGACGCTGACACGCTTCTACGCATTCCACGTCGCCATCCTGCCCCTTGTCACCATAGCCGTCACGGGGCTCCACGTCCTTCTCGTGCAACTCCACGGCATGAGCGTACCTCTCTCGCAGGAAGAGAAGCAGGGAAGACCGGAACCTTTCTTTCCCAACCTCTTCTACAAGGACCTCATCGTGTGGCTCGTCTGCCTCGGGGTCGTCGTCACACTGGCCGTCCTCTTTCCGCCCGAGATCGGCAGAAAAGCGGACCCCCTCGCGCCGGCGCCGGAGAACATCAAGCCCGAATGGTACTTTCTCTTTCTCTTCCAGACGCTCAAGCTCTTCCCCGGCGAGATGCTGGGCATGAACGGCGAGACCATCGCCATCGTCCTCATTTCCGCGGCCATACTCTTCTTCCTCCTCATCCCCTTCTTCGACAGGAGGTCGGCGATGGGGCAGAGAAGCCCTCTCTTCACGTGGATCGGCGTGTTCTATCTTGTCTATTTCACGGTCATGACCGTCATCGGCTTTCTCACATAGGGGTGACAGCGATGCCCAGGGTCCTTCTTATCGTCCTTTTCCTTCTCATCGAGGCAACGGCTCTGTGCAGCGGGGCGGAGCCGAACGTTGAGGTCTTCCCCGCAGCGCCCTATGACAGGCACATCATCTACCAGGCGCTTATCTTCTTCTGGATAGGCATCATCGGTCTCATCGTCATCATCGCGATGAAACTCCGGGAGATAAAACGCGTTCAGAACATGGGCATCGACGAAGAGGAAAAGAACGCTCCTTTCCTTGACTAAGCAGGCTCAAACCTTTATTATGTAGCATCAATCCTATGCAGACGATTGTGCGTAACTCGCTCATATCCCGCCGAGGGCTCCAACAAATCCTCAGCCTTCCCGAGGAGGATGTCGTTTATGTCTCCCTCCTCGAGATACTCACAAAGTTTCAGGACATAAAGCAGTTCGCGAGCGAGATACATACAGAGATCCATCTCATCAAACCCATCCTCAAGATACTCGGATATGCCTATGAATCGAAGCCGAAGTACTTCAATGATTCCATAAAGGGTCCCGACGTCGCCCTTTTCGCGACGGAAGCCGACCGTGACAGGACGTCTCCCCTGTGGGGAACACCGGAATATTACATGAACACGCTCGGCGTCCTTCTTCTCAAGCGCTTCGGGAGAAACCTGGAAGAGGGTGTCAGCGGCTTCTATCTCGAGTTCGAGAACCGCATTCCCTCGTACCAGCTTTTCTATTTCCTGAAGAACACGAAGACACCCTGGGGCATCCTGACGAACGGCAAGCAGTGGATGCTCATGAAGAAGCCGCTGGCGTGCGAAACGCGGGTGTTCTCCGTGGACCTCGAGGAGGCCATCGAGACGAACGACAGGGACGCGCTCCATCTTTTCTGCAGGATCTTCTCCGTCAACGGGCTCTCGACGGTGCTCCCGGAGCTTGAGGAAAGCGAGCGGCAGTCCCTCATAGACAGGCTTAAGGAGAAGAAGACATCCCTGCGCAACGCCACAGCTGGCTTCAAGAAAAAGACGGAGGTCTTTCCCAGGATCGTGGGAGGGCTTTCGGATCTCTTCGCCGAGGATGTCTTTGCCGCGACGAGGGCATACCTGGCAGAGAACGACGTGTATGTCGCAAAGAGGACCACGCCTCCCGACGCCGTCGACGAATTCAACGTTGCCGACATAGCGTCGTACCTTCTCAACAAGAAAGGGGCCTCTCCCGTCATCGATCCCGAAAGGATATTCCTCCATGCGAGACCCGAGGAGATGACCAAGGACGACCTCCTCACGATGAAGATGCTCGACATGACACCCGGCTTCGGCAACGTCACAACACAGCTCGTGGACGGCATCGCCTACCTCTCCTTCATACTTCCCTATCGGGACAGGAACACCTTCGTGGCACGGTGGGAGGACGAAAGGACACTCAAGCGGTACATCCTTGAGAGGATCCTCTACGGCATCGAGAAGTCACACGTCGCCTACGACATTCTGCAGTACGCGATGCAACACCGTTACGGCACCGAAGCCGACAACTACAGGTTCGGCAACCCGCTCATCGGAATGTCGCTCTCCGATATTGCCCCCCATGTGGATACGCGGAACCAGATGGGGCTCTTCGCGAAGAACCCCCTCGACATCATCAAGGACGTGAGGGAAATGTACCGCCAGTATTTCTCCCTCTCCGACAAGATCCGGGAAGACATGGCGGTGAAAGAGGAGATCGCATTACGGCTCCGCCTCTACTGCGAACGCTTGCGCGACATCATGGACCTCATAACGGCCACGTACTTCAGCAAGGCCATCGATGAAAGGAAGATACAGGAATCGCTCGTCATGCTCGATTCCGACAACGCCTCCTGGGACTCCCTCGTATCGCGGGACTGGTTCGCGGAGGCGAAACGGATCGCCAGGCGCAGCGGCTTCTTCCATCTCGAGATCGAGTTCCCCTTCCTCGTCGACGGCGCCTACGACTACATCTTCGTGCAGCCCTCTCTCACCCACATATGGGAAGACCCCTTCCCGCTCCCCGAGGTGACAAAGGCCCACATCAAGAGGGGGATGACGTACCTGAAACCTCAGGGCACGATGGTCCTCATCCTCGACAGTCCCGACGAAGACCTCCTCACCGAACTCTCCCGCTCCAAACGCTACGACACGCGGGCGGAAGACAGCATCATCCTCCTCAGAAAGAAAAAGATGGCCTAGAGGCAGTTTCAGGTTTCAGGCTCAAAGAAAGACCGGAAGATGTTGTTTTTGTCTTTTTCCTGAAACGTGAAACTTGAAACCTTGTATGTTACTCCCAATGGAATATCACAGGCAGTCCATGATAAGAAGAATGAAAGTAAGGTTACCGGCGT
>MVQP01000029.1 GCA_002067235.1 Syntrophorhabdus sp. PtaB.Bin047 | reverse complement strand
TGATGAAGAACAAAGCAACATGGGCGGAGGCCCGTTCATGAAAAAGAAATCAATTGACATTCAACACAGTTGCTGGAACCTGGAACCATGTTTTCCTTGGGGGAGTTCCTGTGAGCCCGCGGGCGAGTCAGTATGATACTATTATCGATGCCGCCGAGGCTGTCGTTCTGGAGGCCGGGGCGTCCCATATGACGCTTGACGCCGTGGCTGCGAAGGCCGGCGTGAGCAAGGGGGGCCTGCTTCATCATTTCCCGAACAAGGTGTCCCTCCTCGTGGCGATGGTCCAGCGCCAGATAGAGATGCATCAGAAGGTCCTGAAGAAGATACTACGCGAGATCCCAGAGGGTCCGTCCAGGGAGCTCAAGGGGTTCATCCTGTCCGTGCTGTACAGGGAGCGGGACCGTGACAATCTGGGCGCATCGCTTTCGGCGGCCGTGGCCCATGATCCCCGGCTCAATGAACCGGTGCGCAAGGTTGTCACCGAAACTTACGCACGACTGGCGTGCGGGGGCATCCCGTTTGAGAAGGCGGCCATCATCGCCCTCGCCGCCGACGGGCTCTGGCTGCAGGAGATGCTGTCCATATCGCCTTTCACCGAGGAGCAACGGACGAAGATCGTTGATGAGCTGTTGAGTTTGGCCGACGAACAGGTCCCGGGCGGGAAGCGGGGCCGGGAATCATGATAGGGAGAGATATGCCGGGATTCTCATTCACGAAGGAGTGTTCAATGCGGGGTATTGACAGGAGATGGCTCATCGCTGTCGTCGTCGTTCTCGTTCTCATGACCATGGCGGCGGGATGCGGCAGGAAAAAGGGGGATGGACCGAGCGCCCCCGAGGTCGCAGTCGTCACTCTCGAGTATGAAAAGGTGCCCATCATCACCGAGTTGCCCGGAAGGGTCTCGGCTTTCCTCATCGCCGAGGTGCGCCCCCAGGTGACAGGCATCATCAAGAAGCGCCTCTTCACGGAAGGCAGCGATGTCAAGGCGGGACAGGCCCTCTACGAGATCGATCCTGCGCCCTACCAGGCCGCCTTCGACAACGCAAGCGCCTCGCTCGCGCGGGCTGAGGCGAACCTGCCGCCCATCCGCGCGAAGGCCCAGAGATACAAGGAACTTGTCGCGATCAAGGCGGTGAGCCAACAGGAATTCGATGATGTCACCGGTGCCCACCTGCAGGCTGAAGCGGACGTGAAGTACTGGAAGGCGGCCGTCGAGACGGCGCGGATCAACCTCGGCTACACCCGCGTGACCGCGCCCATCTCGGGACGCATCGGAAAATCCAGCGTCACCGTCGGCGCCCTCGCCACGGCCAACCAGCCGGCGGCGTTCACGTCCATCCAGCAGCTCGATCCGGTCTATGTGGACGCCACGCAGTCGAGCGCGAACCTCCTCAAGCTGCAGCGCTCCGTGGCCTCGGGCAAAGTGAACATGAAAGGCCCCGATCAGACAAAGGTCAGGCTGGTCCTCGAGGACGGCACGCCCTACTCCCAGGAGGGGACCCTCAAGTTCTCGGACGTCACCGTCGATCCCAGCACAGGCTCCTTTATCCTGCGCATGGTCTTTCCAAACCCCAAAGGCACGCTTCTCCCCGGGATGTACGCGCGTGCCCTTGTCCAGGAAGGAGTAGCGGAGCAGGCCATACTCGCGCCCCAGCAAGCTGTCGCCCGCGACCCCAAGGGGAACGCCTACGTTCTCCTCGTCGATGCCAAGAACACGGTTGAACTGCGCATGATCGCCACCGACCGCGCCATCGGTGACAAGTGGCTCGTCTCGTCGGGGCTCAAGAGCGGAGACCGCATCATCGTCGAGGGTCTTCAGAAGGTGCGGCCAGGCGTTCCCGTGAAGACGGTCCCCTTCAAGGCCGCCGGAAAGGACGACAAGGCCCCGCCGAACACGGGCGATCCGAAACCGTCCCCGCCGGCTGCAAAGGCAAAATAGGGGGGCCTCATGCTATCCAAGTTCTTCCTCGACCGCCCTGTCTTCGCCTGGGTCATCGCCATCATAATCATGCTCGTCGGCGCCCTCGCGATCCACAGTCTGCCCATATCGCAGTACCCGCCCATAGCCCCTCCCTCGATCTACATAGCGAGCACCTACCCGGGGGCGTCGGCGGAGACCGTCGAGAACAGCGTCACCCAGATCATCGAACAGAAGCTGACGGGTCTCGACAACATGATCTACCTTTCCTCCACGAGCGATTCCTCGGGAAGCTCCCGCATCACCCTCACCTTCACTCCCGGTACAGACCCCGATCTCGCCTGGGCCAAGGTCCAGAACAAGCTGCAGCTCGCGATGACGAGCCTGCCCGAGACCGTGCAGCGCCAGGGTGTCACCGTCGGCAAGGCCACCAGGAACTGGCTCATGATCATGAACCTCATCTCCGAGGACGGCAGCATGGACGGCGACGACCTGAGGGATTACGCGCAATCGAACCTGGAGAAGGTGCTCGCGCGGATCCCAGGCGTCGGCGAAGTGGAGAACTTCGGCTCGCAGTATGCCATGCGCATCTGGCTCAATCCCGACAGGCTTACCGATTTCAACCTCTCCGTGGCCGACGTGACCGCGGCACTGAAGACGTACAACGTGGAGGTCTCGGCGGGCCAGTTCGGCGGGGCGCCCGCCGTCAAGGGCCAGCGCCTCAACACTTCCATCATCGTGCAGAGCATGCTCAAGACACCGGAGGAGTTCGGCTCCATCCCCGTCCGCGTTAACACGGACGGCTCCATGGTGCGGGTAAAGGACATCGGCCGCGTGGAACTGGGCACGGACGCCTACGACATAGAGGCGTTCTACAACGGCAGTCCGTCGGCGGGCATGGGGATACGGATGGCCTCGGGCGCCAACGCCCTCGACACGGCCGATGCGATAAAAGCGAAACTCGCGGAGATGAGCAAGTTCTTCCCCCGGGGAATGAAGGTCGTCTACCCCTATGATACCACTCCTTTCGTGAAGGTGGCCATCGGTGAGGTCGTGGAGACCCTCCTTGAGGCAATACTCCTCGTCTTCCTCGTCATGTGGCTCTTCATGGGCAATATACGGGCCACCCTCATCCCGACCATCGCGGTGCCCGTCGTCATCCTGGGCACCTTCGCCGTGCTTCAGTTCTTCGGTTTTTCCATCAACATGCTCACGATGTTCGCCATGGTGCTCTCCATCGGCCTTCTCGTTGACGACGCCATCGTCGTCGTGGAGAATGTGGAGCGCATCATGAGCGAGGAAGGGCTTCCGCCCAAGGAAGCCACCGCGAAGTCCATGACCCAGATCACGAGCGCCCTCATCGGGATCGGGCTCGTCCTTTCCGCCGTCTTCGGCCCCATGGCCTTCTTCGGGGGTTCCACGGGCGTTATCTACCGCCAGTTCTCGGTGACCATCATCGCCTCCATGCTCCTGTCCGTCGTCGTCGCCCTCATACTGACGCCGGTCCTCTGTGCCACCTTTCTGAAGCCCGTGCCCAAGGGCCACGAACCAGCCGAGAATGCATGGCCCCTCCTGAGGCCGTTCTTTGCCTGGTTCGACCATCGCTTCTTCAGGTTGAGAGACAGGTACGTTGGGATAGTCGAACGCTCCTTCTCGAGAAGAAAACGTTATTTCGTCGCCTATTTCGTCATCGCCGGCATCGCGGCGCTCATCCTCTGGCACATGCCGACGTCCTATATCCCCGATGAGGACCAGGGGATCATGCTGGCCCAGGTGATGATGCCCACAGGATCGACGCTGGAGCAGACCAAGGAGGTAGTCAACAAGCTGGAGCGTTATTTCCAGGACAAGGAAAAGGATGCCGTTGAATCCACGATGACCATCTCGGGTGTAGGGTTCTCCGGGCGGTCCCAGACGAACGGCATGGTCTTCGTAAAGCTCAGGGATTGGAACAAGCGAGGCAGCGCGCACCTGAAGGTCAAGGCCGTTGCCCAGCGCGCCATGAGAGAGTTCTCTGCCCTCCGCGGTGCCCTTGTTTTTGCCTTCCCGCCCCCTCCCGTCATAGAGCTCGGCATGGCCACCGGTTTCGACTTCATGCTCCTCGACCGGGGAGGCCTGGGCCACGAGAAGCTTATGGAGGCGCGCAACCAGCTCCTCGGGATGATGTCGAAGGACAAGCGTGTGGTGAAGGTGAGGCCCAACGGAATGGAGGATATACCGGAGTACCGCGTCGATATCGACTGGGAAAAGGCGGGAGCGCTCGGGGTACCCATCAGCTCCATCCACAACACCATCTCGACTGCCTTCGGCAGTTCCTACATTAATAACTTCATCCAGGCAGGCAGGGTCAAGCGCGTCTTCGTTCAGGCCGACGCACCATACCGCATGCTGCCCAAGGACATAGACAAGCTGTACGTGCGCAACGATAAGGGGAAGATGGTGCCCTTTTCCGCATTCGCGACGAGCCGCTGGTCCTCGGGTTCTCCAAGGCTCGAACGGTACAACGGCTTCCCCTCCGTGAACATCTGGGGCGAACCCGCTCCCGGCATGAGCTCCGGCGAGGCTATGCAGGCAATGGAAGAGGCGGTGGAGAAACTGCCCGCCGGGATCGGCTACGAATGGACGGGCCTTTCCTACCAGGAAAAGATGTCAAGTTCCCAAGCGCCCCTCCTGTATGCCTTCTCCGTCATCGTCATCTTCCTCTGCGTGGCCGCCCTCTACGAAAGCTGGCCCATACCCATCGCCAACATGCTCATGCTGCCGCTCGGCATCTTCGGCGCCACCCTTTTCACGTGGTCGCGGGGCCTGCAGAACGACGTCTACTTCCAGATAGGGTTCCTCACGACCCTCGGCCTGACGACGAAGAACGCCATCCTCATCATACAGTTTGCCCGGGAGAGACTGGCCCACGGTGAGGGTCTCATCGAGGCAACTCTGGGTGCGGTGAAAACAAGGCTCAGGCCCGTTATCATGACGTCCCTCGCCTTCTTCTTCGGCGTCCTGCCCCTGGCGCTCTCTACGGGAGCCGGGGCCGGCGCGATGAAGGCGATCGGCACCGCGGTGGCCGGAGGCATGCTCTCCGCGACGTTCATCGACCTTTTCTACATACCCCTCCTTTTTGTGGTCGTCTCGCAGTTCTTCAAGAAAGAAAAAAAGACGACTCCGCCGCAAGACAGAGGCCCCGGGCCCATCGCCCCTTCGGAGGGACAGTGACATGATACGAAAGTCGATCCTTCTCATCACCCTGACAGCGATCCTGACGGCATGCACGATGGCCCCGACGTACAAGCGCCCTGAGGCGCCGGTGCCTGCCTCGTGGCCCACGGGGCCGGCCTACAAGGAGACCGACGCCGACAGGCCGGGCACTGCTGCCGCCGATATGGACTGGCGCGAGTTCTACGCCGACGGGAAACTCCAAAAGGTGATCGAAGTCGCCCTCGCCAACAACCGGGATCTCAGGGTGGCGGCACTCAACATCGAAAAGGTGCGCGCCGCCTACCAGGTCCAGAGCGCCGTGCTCTTTCCCCTGCCCAACGCCGCCGGGAGCCTCAACGAATACAGGACCCCCGCCGACATCTCCGACAAGGCTGAAGGAACGAACGTCCGGATGTACAACGCCAACGTGGGGATCAGCTCCTGGGAGATAGACTTCTTCGGGCGCATCCGCAGTCTCAGGGACAGTGCGCTGGAACAGTTCTTCGCCACGGAACACGCCCGAAGGAGCCTCCAGATCACCCTCATTGCCGAAGTGGCCAATGCCTACCTGACCCTTGCCGCCGACAGGGAGAACCTCAAGCTGGCCCGGTCGACGCTTGAGGCCCAGGAGGCGACGTACAACATGATCAAGAGGCGCTACGAGCTGGGGTCATCGTCGGAACTCGATCTCAACCAGGCCCGGACCAGGGTGGAGGCGGCGCGGGTGGATGTTGCCCGCTACACCGCGTACACGGCCGGTGACGAGAACGCCCTCAATCTCCTCGTTGGAACCCCCGTCCCCGCCGACCTCACGGCCGACAGCCTGGACATGATCGCGGCACCGAGGGACGTCTCCGCGGGGCTATCCTCCGAGGTGCTGCTCAACAGGCCCGACATACTCCAGGCGGAGAGTCTCCTGAAGGCCGCCAATGCAAACATAGGCGCCGCAAGGGCGGCATTCTTTCCCATGATCAGCCTGACTACCAGCATCGGAACGACGAGCAACGAACTCGCGGGGTTGTTCAAGGCAGGCGCCGCGACGTGGAGCTTCGTGCCGCAGGTCAACGTGCCCATCTTCAACTCCGTTCTGCTCTGGGCAAACCTCGAGGCCGCGAAGGCAACGCGCGAGATATACGTCGCGCAATATGAAAAGGCCATTCAGACGGCATTCAGGGAGGTGGCCGATGCCCTGGCCCGGCGCGGCACCATCGGCGACCAGCTGGCTGCACAGCAATCCCTTGTCGATGCCTCCGCCAACTCCTACCGCCTTGCCGACGCGCGCTACACGACCGGCATCGACAGCTACCTCACCCTGCTCGATGCTCAGCGCAGCCTCTACGCAGCCCAGCAGGGCCTCATCAACACCCGCCTCGCAAAGCTCTCCAATCTGGTCAACCTTTACAGGGTGCTGGGAGGAGGACAGTAGAGGCGGCTTGAATAGTTTGAGTCGCCTGACGGGCCGTTGAAGGGTTGAAAGAAAATAACCCCTGACGCCCGACAGGGCTATCAGGGGTACATGACGTTCAAGCGACTCAAGCTATTCAAGCCATTCAAGCCGCCTCATATGGTTATGTCTATCTTCCCCGAATGCAGTTCACCCGCCGGTTTTCCTGGGTCTTTGCCGTACGTTCTGGCGGGTCTTTCGGCTGTTTCCTCGCGAGGCTGATCGTGGTGGTCCTTCCGGCTCCTCTCTTCACGCTTCTTCGGACCGACGAATTCCTTCGATACGGAAAGTTTCCTGTCCGTCGGCTGAACGTTCCGCAGCAGGTCAACCTTGAAGGTCTCGTCCATGAGAGTTGCCCCTGTCCTCAGCTCATTTCGATATTCTCGATGTCCTTTCTTTCCGGTGATGAGAATATCTTCTTCAATTCAAGAAGGATAAGCAGGCGCTCATCCAGCTTGCCCACGCCTTCTATGTACTCGGACTCTATGCCCGCCACCATGGAGGGGGGCGGTTCGATGGTGTTGGCCGGGATCCTCAGGACCTCGGACACGGAATCGACGATGAACCCGAGAACAAGGCCCTCGAGCTCGACGACGATTATGCGCGTCGATTTGTCATAGGGCTGCTCCCGAAAACCGAGACGCTTGCGCAGGTCGACAATGGGGATGATCTTTCCCCTCAGGTTTATCACGCCCTCTATGAAGGCCGGTGCGTTGGGAATCCTGGTGATGTTCATCATCTTGTTGATCTCCTGCACCTTCAGGATATCGACCCCGAACTCCTCCGTACCCAGTTTGAATGTCACGAGTTGTAGTATTGTTCCCTCATTCATCAGGTTCCTCCTCTTTTCTCTATAATCGGAAGTTCCTCTCCCGACTTAAATCCTTCGCAAATCGCGCCCAATCTTATGGATACTACAACCGGCAGATGCAGTCAACCCAAATCAGACGGGAAATCGGAGAGTTAGGCGAGCTCCTTCCCGGGACCACTCCCATACCGGGTCCGAACGACTCCAATGACCGGCCGTTTTTCGCCTCCCCGCACATTCCTTTTCCTGCCTGGCATCAACCCCTTTAGTTCGTTCGATTCCAGTCGATAAAACATATAAAGGGAATCCAGGAAGGATGAAGAACAACCCAACCGGAAACGGCATGACGAGACCCCGGGAGGAACCTGGCCAGGGCATTGAGGTCCATATCGGCCGACAGCCCATCCTGAACCGGGTGAAGAAGATATTCGGCTACGAGCTCCTCTTTCGCAGTGGAAGGGCGAACGGGGCCTGCGTCACCGACAACGTCCACGCCACGGCCAGCGTCATGCTGAATACCCTCAACAACATCGGTATCTCGCGACTCATCGGAGACAAGATAGGGTTCATCAACGTCGATGACAGGGTGCTCGACAGCGGCATTGTCGACCTTCTCCCGAGCAGGACGACCGTCCTCGAGCTCCTCGAAACGGTGAAGGTGGACGAACGGGTCCTGTCTCTCTGCGCGCAGGCAAGGAGGAGCGGCTATCAGTTCGCCCTCGATGACTTCGTCTCCTGTGACGACACCCCTGAAGAAATGCTCCGCATCGCGTCCTACGTGAAGGTGGACCTCATGGGCACCGACAGGAAGGAACTCCCCGAACTCGTGAAGAAACTGAAGAGGCGCAACCTCAAGCTCCTTGCCGAGAAGGTGGAGACTGAGGAGGATTTCGAATCATGCCGCGACCTCGGCTTCGATTACTTCCAGGGCTACTTCTTTGAAAGACCTTCGATAATATCGGCGAGGTCCATTTCGCCGACACAGCTGGTGCTCCTCGAGCTGTCAAGGATCCTCGCCAGACAGGAGGAGTTCTTCGTCATAGAGGGCCTCTTCAGGAAGAACCCCGAACTCCACATCAAGCTCCTTCAGTTCATCAATTCGGCGGCCTTTTACACGGCCAACAGGATAAACTCCATTGGCCAGGCGATTGCCCTCCTGGGATACCGCAAACTCCAGAAATGGGTGACCCTGCTCCTTTTCGCCGGCGAAGGATACGACACGCGGTCGGCCCCCCTCTTCGAGCGGGCCGTGATCCGGGGCAGGATAATGGAACTTCTCGCCACACGGATAACCCGCAACGCCTCCGCGGCCGACATGGCGTTCATCACCGGCGTCCTGTCCCTCGTGGACGCCCTCTTCCAGGCGCCGCTGGAGAACATCCTCAACGACTTCAACCTCTCCGAGGAGATAAACGGGGCCCTTCTCAACCGTGATGGCGTCCTCGGCAAACTCGTCTGCGTAATAGAGACCCTGGAACAGGAGAACTACGACGAGATGGAAACCCACCTCAGGGACGTCAACATGACCTCAACGGACCTCTACATCATCGAGAACAACGCAATAATCGAATACGAATCAATGAGCGGAATGTGAGAGTGACGGCTCAAACCGCTTGAACCGCTTAACAGGTTGGTGACAGAGTCGGTTCCCGGTCCGGCTTCTGTTTCAATCCATCATCCCTTCACAGCTCCCGTTCGTCATCCCTTCACAGTTCCAATCCGTCATCCCGGCGAAGGCCGGGAACCAGGAGGGGCCCTGTTGAAGCAGAAAGCACGCAAAAGGATACTGCCGGAACAGTGGAATGAGGGAGGTATTGTCGAATCTTTCACCGTTCGGTGGTCATCTATTGCCAGTCTTTCCTGGATTCCGGCCTGCGCCGGAATGACGGGGAAAGGAGTTTATCAACAGCCGTTTAAGGGCTTAAAAAGAATACCCCTGATGCCCGAGAGGGCTATCAGGGGTATATAACGTTCAAGCGGTTCAAGCCATCTCTCAGTTCCTCATCTGTATCTGTTGCGCCTGGGACTGGGCGGCGGCCTTTCTGTGCATCGTGTAGTTGAGGATCACCGAGGGGATGTCGAGTATGAGGATCACCTTGCCGTCGCCCCGTATGGTCGCGCCGCTTATCCCCTTGATGTCCTTGAGGAATTCTCCGAGAGGCTTGATGACCACCTCTTCCTGGCCGATAACGGAGTTGACCTTGATGCCGATCGTCTTCTCGCCGAGAGAACAGATCACCACGTACCCGCTGCCGTCCTCCGAGCCCTGCATGAGAAAGGCCTTGCTGAGATCGACGATGGGAATGACCGTGTTGCGCAGGACGAGGACCTCGTTCTTGTCCACCGTCTTGATGAGCCCCTCTTTGAGCTTGACGAGTTCGGTGACCGTATTGAGGGGTATGGCGAAGAGTTCCTCCGTCACCTTCACGATAAGGGCCCTCATGATGGCAAGGGTAAGCGGGAGCTTGATGGTGAGCTTCGTCCATTTCCCTTCCTCGGAATCGATGTGCGCCTGTCCGTTCATCTTCTCGATGTTTGTCCTGACGACATCCATCCCCACGCCGCGGCCGGAGACCTTGCTTATCTTCTGCGCCGTGCTGAGGCCCGGTATGAAGATAAGGTTCATCGCCTCCTTCGGGGAAAGGCTTGCCAGCTCCGCGTCGTTCATGAGCCCCTTTTCCTTCACCTTGTCCTTCACGGCCTGGATGTTGATGCCCTTCCCGTCGTCGTACACCTCGATGATGACGTGATTGCCCTCGTTGTAGGCTCTGATGGAAAGAAGCCCCTTGGCCCGTTTCCCCTTCGCCGTCCGTTCTTCGGGCAGTTCGATGCCATGGTCGACGGAATTCCGTATGATGTGGATCAGCGGATCTGTCAGGGCCTCGATGAGAGACCGGTCAAGCTCCGTCTCCTCGCCTTCGACCTTGAGCTCGATGTCCTTCTTGAACTCCGAGCAAAGGTCCCTCACCATCCTGGGTATCTTGTTGAAGACCTTGCTGACGGGCACCAGCCTCGCCCTCATGACGGAAAGCTGGAGCTCGTTGGTGATGACCTCTATGTAATTCGTTATGTCCGTGAGATTGTCGAAAACAGTCTCGCTCTCCTCACCCTTCTTCGCCATGCTGTTGACAAGGATGAGTCTGTTCTTCCCGAGGACGAGCTCACCGACGAGGTTCATGAGTTCGTCGAGCTTCTTGACGTCGATCCTGATCGACTGCTCTTCCATCTTGGGCGCCTTCTGTTTCACCAGCGCCTTGTTGAGCTGGGTCTCGGTGATATACTTTTCCTCGACGGCTATCTCACCGACCTTCTTGTCCTTTTCCGTCTCCTGCTTCTTGAGGACATCATCAAGCTCGGACTTCGTGATGATGTTCTCCTCCACGAGGATCTCGCCGATCTTCTTCGCCTCTTCGGGCTGAGGACCGGCGCCCTTCTTTGCGGGGTCGAGAAGGTCCGTGAGCTTCACGATGATGGCGGACGCGTCCTGGTTCTCGCTTCCCTGCTCCCTGATGTCCTCTATCATCAGCTTCATGAGGTCGAAGGATTCGAGGAGGATGTCCGCCACGGTCTGGTCTGTGGCCATCTCGCCCTTGCGGATCACTCCGAGAACATCCTCGGCCTTATGGGCGAGCTGGGACAGGGCATTGAACCCCAGGAAGCTTGACGTTCCCTTGATAGTGTGAACGGCCCGGAAGATGCTGTTCACGATCTCCTCGTCCTGACTCTGCTCGATGACGACAATGTCCTGAATGACATTGTCCATGAGTTCGCTCGATTCCGCTATGAACTCATCGATGATTTCCTGCATCTCATCCCGCTGGAGAGCTTGATCATCCATTATACTCCTCCTCGCCCTGCAAAAGGCTTTCCACCTTGTACAGTAAGAAATTTGGTTGCACCGGCTTGTTGAGGAACATGTTGACGCCGGCGTCAAAAGCATCCTTCTTCAGCTTGTCATCCTTCGTCGTCGTAAGCATGATGACAGGCGTATCCATGTAATAATAGTTGTCCCGCAGGTTCTTCACGAATTCGATGCCGTCCATGTTGGGCATGTTGAGGTCCACGATAACGAGGTCGACCTGGACATGGCTCAGCTTCTCCATGGCGTCAATCCCGTCCTCGGCCTCGGCGATGACATAGTTCTTCCGTTTCAGGATGTACGCCAGGAGTTTCCTGATCGTCGCCGAGTCATCCACGATGAGTATCGTCTTCATCTATCATCCTTTCTGGTATGCGATCGTGCCCGGGAACACCAGCGGCTTGAAGGCGCGGGATATGTTGTGGAGAGATTCCGCGTGACCGATGGTAAGAAATCCCCTGGGCTTCAAGCACTCATACATGTGGTCCACAACCTTCTTCTTCATCTTTTCGTCGAAATAGATGAGAACATTCCTGCAAAAGATGAAATCCATCTGCCGGTACAATCTGTAAGCATCATCGTCCATGAGGTTCATGAAGTCGATCTTAACGTTCTTTTTTACACTTTCTTTCAGCTTATACATACTGTTCTCTTCTGTAAAATACTTTCTCTTGATCGCCTCATCGGTGTTACGGACGCTGTACTGGCTGAAGACGGCCTTCCGTGCGGATTCCAGGACCTTGCTCGAGATGTCCGTGGCGATGATATTGAAGGGAATGCTGACCCGGTGGATCTCCGCCATCTCCATGAGCATGATGGCCAGGGTGTAGGGCTCCTCGCCCGTGGAACAGGCTGCGCTCCATATGCGGATGGGAGAGCCCGCGCTCGCCCCGTTCATGTAGGATTTCTGCATGATGATCTTAAAGGCATCAAGCTGCGGAGGATTGCGGAAAAAACTCGTTTCGTTCGTCGTAATCACGTCGTAGAGCCTTGCGAGTTCGTTCCTTGCCTTGTCGGCACCGTATTTCAGATGATAGTAGTAATCTTCGAAGGAACCGAGCCCCAGTTCGCTCAGTCTGTTCGTCAGCCTGCTCTCGAGAAGATAGGTCTTTGTTTCCGTGAAGTAAATACCCGTTTTCTCATAGATGAAGTCTCTCAGGACGGTAAATTCTTCTTTGGTCATGACCGGTTCCTATGCATCCTGCGTTCTGTTGACAACCATCTCCGCAGCGGACCTGATATCGTCGTTGCTGCTCGTGAGGTACGGCCGTATGTGTTCCATGGCGCGGTCATCACCCAGGTCGGCAAGCGCCCGGATGCACCCTATCGTGATGAGCCCGCTGTCATCCCCGAGACCCTTCACGAAGATCTCGAAAAGGGCCGGGTCCTCGAAAGCACCGAGGGCTGAGAGTGCGTAGTACCGTGTCCACATGCCCCTGCCGTCGTCCGTGAAGATACCGACAAGCCTGTCCTTGAAACGCGTCAGCCTCTTTTCCTTGACAACCTTGAGTACCTCATGGGGTATCTCGTCACCCATGAGCGTGTTCTGAAGGAGGCCCATGTAGCTCTCGTCGTCGACAAAGTTCCCGAGAACGCCGATGGTGCTTCTGCGTACGCCCTCGTCCCCGTCGTTCAGAAGCCGGGTGATGAAGGGCAGGTTCTTCTGTCCGTCAATGAGGCCTGTCGCGGCGAGGTACACCTTCTTGTCGTCCACCGATCCCCTCTCCACGAAGGCAGCGATCATCTCAAGGGCCAGGACTCGATCGAGTCGGATAAGGGTCTTCAATGCCTTGACCCTCACATCGTGAAAGTCCTCCCTGAGGATGCGGACGATGTCCTCTTTGAGGTTCGTGAGCCCGAGGCTGCCCACCGCATCGACGGCAAACCCCTTGATGTGACCGTCGGTGTCCCTCAAGGCCTCCTTGATGATGGAACATCCGCTTCCGTTCACAACAGCCGGAATGCTCATCATGATCTCACGCTTCACTTCCACGGGCGCCGCCATGAAATGCCTGAGGAGGGCGGCTTCCTCGACCTTTACGCCCGTCATCTTGCACGCTCTGACGACAGGCAGGAGGTTCGCCTCGTCACTTTCCATGTACCCGCCGACATCTTGCGCCCATACTTCGCTCAAGGAAGCAAAGAGGTCCAGCACCGTTTCGTAGCTCTCCTCATCAGGGTCCATCCCCTTCATGATATCAAGAATGGCGCCGCATGTTTCTGGCATCCTGAAGTGGGTCAGCATACGCACGGTCTCGACAGGGCGGTGCCGCCTCTCGGCGGCGCTCCCGAGAAGATGCTCGTAGAGCTCGTCCCCGATCTTCTCCTTGAGCCTCTCAAAGGTTCCTTCATCACCCTTCTCGAGGATGATCTTGAGGTAAGTGCTTCTCTTCTCCCTGTCCCATCCCTTGAGCACGTCGAACAGTTCGTCGAGCACTGCATCGTCACCGTATTCCACGAGGACTTCGCAGGCGGCACCCGACAGTTCTTCGCCGCTTTCCTTGAAGAACTCGAGGATCCGCGGGACCGCCTCCGGGCTTTTCGTTCTTCCCAGACTCAGGATGGCGGAGAAGGCTATCCATTCCTCGTCCTTCAGGGCGTCGAGGAGGGCCGTGACGGCCCGGTCGTCATCGAATTCACCGAGCGCCATGCAGGCTGCGTTCCTCACGTTGTCCACGTCATCGCGGGACTTCCTCACGATGAAAGGTATGGAGCGCGGGTCCCTGAGGAAGGAGAGGACCTCGCAGGCATAGACCCGTATGTCCTCGTTCTCGTCCTCGAGCATTCCGATGACACCGTCAAGATGAACGCTCCCGATCCGCTTCAGGACATCGAGGACGGCCATCCTGACAGGCGTGTTCTTCTCCTGTAGAAGGGGAACTATGCGCTCCACCACTTCCTTTCCCGGGGACTCGACCAGTGCCTCTATCGCCTTTCCCTTCTCGAAATTGTCGCCGTCCCTGAGAAGGGTAATGAAGCGTTCCAGTTCCTCGCCGACAAGATCCTTCATTCGATCATCCTCTGTTTCCTGCGTTCTCATAACACCCTCATGATCTCTTCCGATATTCTATCGATGGGGAGCACAGCGTCGGCCAGATTGGCCAAGATCACCGCCCTTGGCATGCCGAAGACAACGCACGTCTCTTCGTCCTGGGCCACGATGTATCCGCCTTTGGCCTTCATCTCCTTCATGCCCTGGACCCCGTCATTGCCCATACCGGTCAGGATGACGCCGAAAGACTGCCGTTCATAGGCCTCCGCCGTCGTGCTCATGAGAAGGTCGACGGAAGGTCGATAGATGTATTGCGTCCCGTCGGTGAACTGGACGAAGACGGTCTTGCCCTTTCTCCTCACCGCCATGTGGGTGTTGCCGGGAGCGATGTAGGCGATGCCTGAACGCAGCGTCTCCCCGTCCTCAGCCTCCTTCACCTGCAGCTGCGACACCGCGTCGAGCCTCTGGGAAAAGGACTGGGTGAAGATCTTTGGCATGTGCTGGGCGATGACGATGGGCACGGGGAAGGCACGGGGGAGCCTCGTCAGGATGTGCTGCAGGGCCGGCGGCCCGCCCGTGGAGGCGCCTATGGCAAGGACCTCATGACGGATCTTCTGGTCGGGACTGATCACGGCGGCAGGCTTCGGCCTGATATCCAGTTTGCGAAGGAGGAACCTGACCTTGTTCTTCGCCACGTTCTTCACCTTCGCGATCACTTCCGCCTCCTTCGACGAAAAGGAGTGGCCCATGTTCGTGAAGTCCTTGGTGACAAAATCACAGGCACCGAGCTGCAGGGCCTCCATCGTTATCTCGGCCCCTTCCCTCGTCAGGGCGCTCATGATTATCACCGGCACGGGGTCCTTCTCCATGATCTTCTTCAGGGCCTCGATGCCGTTCATAACGGGCATCTCCACATCCATGGTGATGACGTCGGGTTTCAGGGACTCCACCTTCTCGAGGGCATCCCTGCCGTCAACGGCGGTGCCCACGACCTCGATGGCCCTGTCCTTCGACAGCATCCTCGATATCGTCTTGCGCATCACCAGTGAATCGTCAACTACCAGTACCTTGATCATCCTGTGTATCTCCCGGGCAGGACAGGAGACCCCTCGCGTTCTTCATGAGGGCGTACACCCCCTCGAACAGGTCCAGTTCCTGCGAAAGCGTCACTTCAAGCCCCATCTCCTCGACAAGCGGGATGAAGTCTTTGTTATTATTAATAAATTCATCAAGACTGGTGAAATTATCGCTCAGATCGACCTTTTTTGCAAACCTATTTCCCACGTCGATGAGCCTTGCGTTCCACACGTTCTCGGCGGCCCCGTGAGGAGCGTGGTGATGCATGACCCCGTCGGTCACCGCCTGAGGGATGTTCCACATCGTCAGAAGGCACGCCCCTATCATACCGTGGTCGCAGGAAAGCACTGCCTCCTCCGCCTGTGTCCATGTCCTGCCCTGTTTCGTCACAAGGTCGCTCATCACCTTCCATTCCTCGTTGAAATAGCGATATATGATGATCGCCCCGATGTCGTGCATGAGACCGCCGATGTAGACTGCGTGCTCCTCTCCCACATGGAGGGTACGGCTTACGACCTTCGAAGCTATACCGCATATCATCGAGTGGCGTATGAACTTCTCCCTGTCGAGTCCGCCGTCGCCGCCCATCATCGAGAGGAAGGGCATGTGGAGGATGATCTGCGAAAGCTGCTCCAATCCCACTATGGCTATGGCGTGTTCAATGGACGTGATCCTGCGGAAGTTGCGCGTCCCGAAATAGGCGGTATTGGCAAGACGCAGGACCTCGCTTGCCATGGAGGGGTCCATCGTCCTTGCGAGGTCCGCGGCGGAGCTCATCGGGTCCTCTATGACGCTTACGACCTCGGCCATAACCGCCGGAAAGGTCGGCAACACGTCTATCTTCCTGAGTCTTTTCAGAATCTCTTCGCGTTCCATAACTGTCAGACATATTATCGGTGGCCCACTGGAAACCTTTAATTACGAAGGTATTTCTTCATGGACACCCTGAGGTTCAGGATCGCCTGTGAATGGATCTGGCAGACCCTGGCCTCCGTGATGCTAAGAACGCGGGCTATCTCCTTCATGTTCAGGTCCTCGTGATAGTAAAGGCTCAGGACGTAGCGCTGCCTTTCCGGCAGTTTGTCGAACTCGCCGGCCATGATGCGCTCCAGTTCCATGACCTCCGCGCACTTCTCCGGGTCGTCGCCCTCTTCCGTTACATAGCGCATTATCCTGTCGCGGTCCTCCCCCAGAAGTTCGTGAAGGTCTTCTATGCTGAGAACGGAGAGGTTCCCGTAGTTCTTGAGCATCTTGAAGTAGTCGTCGAGGTCCATCCCCAGGGCCTCGGCCACCTCCTCTTCCTTCGGCAGCCTTCCGAGCTTGTTCTCCAGCTTCCTGACCACCTCGTTTATCTTCTTAGACTTTGACCGGGCGCTTCTCGGGAACCAGTCGCGGGAACGCAGCTCGTCGATCATGGCGCCCCGTATCCTGAGGTAGGCAAAGGTGTTGAGCTTGGCGCCCTTCGTGGCGTCAAACTTCTCCATCGCCTCCAAGAGCCCCACTATTCCCGCAGAGATGAGGTCTTCTATGATCTCGTCATCCTCGTACCGCCGGGACACTTTGTAAGCCAGGTGCTTGATGATGGGGATGAATTCGTCGATGGTCCTTTCACGTTCGTCTTTGAATGTCTTTGCGTATCCTTTTTTCCATGTCATCATGACACCAACCTGTCACAGATTTTTGCAAGCGCCCGCGTCGCGAGAGCATCGGGAAAATGCTCCGTCCAGAGCCTCTGCTTTCTTGTTGCGATGTTCACATGCTGATCGAGAGGTATGTAGCCGAAATAATTGAGGTACACGTCGAGAAACCTGTCGGTGACACCGACCACCTTCCTGAAGAGTTCCAGGGCCTCTTTCTCTTCCCTTACCATGTTGATGATGATATTGAAGTCTTTCCTGCCCGTCTTCGAGCTGAGGACCTTCACCATCGCGTAGGAGTCGGTGATGCTCGCCGGGTCCGGGGTCACCACGACGAAGATATCGTGGCTCATCGCGTTGAAATAGACCACGTTGGAGGAGATCCCCGCTGATGTATCGACGATGAGAAAGTCGTGCTCCGGCAGGGTGCCCAGGGAGTTCATGAGGATCATCTTTCCCTCCTCATCAAGGTGAGAGAACTCGCTCACCCCGGAGGTGGCGGGTATGATCCTTATGCCGCAGGGCCCTTCGAGGATGACCTCGCTCATCTGGCGGGTGCCGTCGATAACGTCGCGGACGTTGAACCTGGGCACCATGCCGAACATGATGTCGATGTTTCCCAGGGAAAGGTCGGCGTCGAGGATGAAGGTGGACCTCTTCCTGTTCCCGAGAAGATAGGCCATGTTCGACGCTATCGAGGATTTGCCCACTCCGCCCTTGCCGCTCGTTATTGCTATCGTCCTGCTTCCGTTCCCTACCATGTCTTCCCCTCGATGAGTATTCTGCCGAATGTATCCTGGTCCGGGATGAGGATGTCCCCCATGCCGGCTCCTCCCGTCAGGACCGCGACAGGCCGTGAGAGCCTCAGGATGCTGTTGCACAGGTGGCCAAGGCGCTCCTCCTCGTCGAGCTTCGTGAATATGAGCCCGGAGACGGCCGCGCTGTCCATGATGCTGAGGTAGTGGTCCATCGTCTCGTCCCTCGTTCCCGCCGGGAAAACGACAAGCTTCTTCACCTCCCGGAGGTTGTCGACCACCTCTCCCTGATACGTCAGATGGCCCGTGATGTCTATGATCTTCTTGCCGCCTCCCTCCTGCACCTTGCGCCGAAGCTCCTCGATGCTTGCCGCGAACTGGAAGGGGATGGCCGTCTGCTCGGAGAAGACACGGAGTTCCTCGTACGTGCCTCTCCTTACCGGATCAAAGGCGATGATCGACGGGTGGAGGTCCCGTGCATTCATGAGCCAGGCCAGTTTCTTTGCTGTCTCCGTCTTTCCCGATCCCGCGGGCCCGATGAGAAGCACCGGCTCCTCCGCAGCCATGACATTGCACAGAGGTATGCGCTTGCCCAGCTTCGCCTTGAGAAAGAAGAGGGCCTTGGTGCTGTTCTCCGCTATGGACCCTATCTCCGCGAACACTTCCGAGAGAAGGGACATGGTAACGTGCCTGTCGAGGCCCGCTTTCAGCAGCCTGTCATGCAGGATCTTGAGCGGCATGGGATAGGCCTTGAGCCTGTCGACAAGCATGTCCGTCTCGATGGACACGAGGCGTTCCGTGAGATACCGTGCCGCGTCGCTCCAGATGGCCTCCGTCTTCTTTCTGATCTCCCCGAGGTCGGTCTCCACGGTGGCGGCAGGGTCGTTCTCCACCGCTATGGATATCTCGCATCCCTTCTTCGTCCAGCCGTTGCCGTTGTGGTTGTTCTGCTTGATATCCATGATGATGGTATCGGGGCCGAACTGCTCCTTGATCACATCCATGCCCCTGCGGATATCGTCGAACGTATAGGTCTTAACCTTCATTGATTCTTATGACCCCCACTGATTGGATCCGTATCTGAGGTGGTATCTCGTTATGGGAGATGACGGTTATTCCCTGTATGTAACGGTCGAGAAACCTTCTGAGCCTTCCCCTCAGGAGAGGATGGACGAGGATGACGGGCTGGTAGTTCTGGAGCATGGCCTTCTTCGCCTCGTTGCCGATCTTTTCGATCAGCTTCTGACTGAAACCGAGGTCAAGTGCCAGGACGTGTCCCTGGTCCGTGGGTTGGATGCTGCCGAGAAGCCTCTCCTCCAGGGTCTTCTCCAGGATGTGGATATTGAGGATACCATCCACGAGGTATGGTTTGAGGATGCTTCTCGCCATCTTCTGCCGGACATACTCGGTGATGGTGTCAGGGTCTTTCGTTGACGACGACGCATCCGCCACCGCCTCGAGGATCGTTATGAGGTCACGGATCGAGACCTGTTCGCGCAGGAGGTTCTGAAGCACCTTCTGGACAACGCCCACATTCACCTGGTTCTGCGAGATCTCCTCTATCACCTTCTGGTGCGTCGGGGCGATATTATCGATCAGCTTCTGGGTCTCCTGTCTCGTCAGGAGCTCATGGGCGTTGTTCCTCACCAGCTCCGTCAGGTGCGTGGCAATGACCGTGGCATGGTCGACAACGGTGAAGCCTTCCGATATGTAGGCGTCGCGGTCCTTCTCGGCAATCCAGTAGGCATCGAGGTTGAAGACCGGTTCCTTCGTGGGGATGCCGTCCGCCGGCCTTTCCTTTCCCTCAGGACCCATGGCGAGAAGGTTCCCCGAGATGAGGCTGCCGCGGCCCATCTCTATGCCCTTGAGCAGGACCACGTATTCCGATGCGCCGAGCTGCAGGTTGTCCCTGAGCTTCATGGGCGGCACCACGATGCCCAGCTCGACGGCTATCTGCTTGCGGATGGCCCGTATCTTGTCCAGGAGCTCCCCGTTCTGTTCGGCGTCCACGATGGGTATGAGGCCATAGCCGATCTCCACCTCCAGTATCTCGAGGGGTTGGATGAGCTCGCCCTTCTCCTTCGATTCGGCTGAAGCATCGGGTATGGCGGGCAGTTCCTCCTCAGGCGCCTTCTTCATGACGTGGCTGACCCCGTACGTGATGGAAGAGAGGATGAGGAAGGGCACCAGCGGAATACCGGGAACCATGCCGATGGAGAGGATGACGAAGGAGGCGAGCACCAACGCCCTTGGCTGGGTGAAGATCTGGGACACGACATCGCTTCCCAGGTTGGACTCGCTCGCCGCCCGTGTCACGATGATGCCTGCCGCCGTCGACGTCAGCAGGGCCGGTATTTGCGCAACGAGGCCCTCGCCTATCGTCAGGAGGGTGTAGACCGACAGGGCATTGTTTATGTCCATCCCCTTCTGGACGACACCGATAACCAGACCGCCGATGATGTTCACGAAGATGATGATGATACCGGCGATGGCGTCGCCGCGGACGAACTTGCTGGAACCATCCATGGCCCCGTAGAAGTCGGCTTCCATCTCGACCCGTTCCCTGCGCTTGCGGGCCGTCGCGTCATCGATGAGCCCGGCGTTGAGGTCCGCGTCGATGCTCATCTGTTTCCCTGGCATCGCATCCAGGGTGAAGCGGGCCGCCACTTCGGCAACCCTTCCCGCACCCTTCGTGATAACGACGAAGTTGATGATCATGAGGATGAGGAATACGACAGCGCCGACAACATAGTTGCCGCCGACGATGAAGGTGCCGAAGCCCTTGATGATGTGCCCTGCAGCCGACGCGCCCTCATCGCCGTGGACGAGGATAAGACGCGTGGAGGCGATGTTGAGGGACAACCGGAAGAGAGTGACTATGAGAAGCACCGAGGGAAAGACTGAAAAATCAAGGGGCTTCCTGATGTACATGGCGATGAAGAGGATGAGCAGGGAGATGGAGATGCTGAGCGACAAGAAGATATCGATGAAGAAGCTGTTCAGCGGCACGATCATTATCATGACCACGAAGACAACGCTCACCGCTATGAGGATGTCGCTCTTGCTCTTTAGACTGGCAGCCATCGCGCCCATCTACAGTAACCCCTTTCCCCTGCGTCTGAATATACCCGCGAGCAGCTCCGCCACGATGAGGTAGAACTTCTCGGGAATGAAATCGCCCACGTTCACCGCGTGATAGAGGCCCTGTGCCAGCGGCTTGTTCTCGACGAGGGGAACGCGGCTCTTCGCCGCCTGTTCCTTGATCCTCAGGGCCACGAACCCCGCGCCCTTGGCGACAACCTTCGGAGCGGGCATCTCGTGGGCCTTGTACTTCAAGGCCACGGCGAAGTGCGTCGGGTTCGTCACGACCACGTCGGCCGTCTTCACGTCTTCCATCATCCTGCGACGGGCCATCTCGCGCTGGAGGCTCCGTATCCTCCCCTTGACGAGCGGGTTGCCCTCGCGCTCCTTGTGCTCCTCCTTGACCTCCTGCATGCTCATCATCATCGATTTCCTGTAGTCCCATTTCTGGTAGGCGAAATCGAGTGCCGCAAGGAAAAGGAAGACTATGCCGATCTTCAGGGTCAGGGCGAAGGACGCCTCTCCGAGGAAGGAAACGATCGTGCCCGTATCCTGGCCGGAGAGGCCGAAGATGACGGGCATCTGGCTCATGATGAGATTGCGCGCCACGTAGATGAGCAACACGATCTTGATGATCCCTTTGAGGAGTTCCACGAAGGACCTCTTCGAAAAGAGGTTCTTTATTCCCTGCATGGGGTTCAGCTTGTTGAGGTCCACCTTCAGGGCCTCGAAGCTCCACATGAAACCTGACTGGAGGACGCTGCCCGCAACGCCGAGAACGAGCATGATACCGAACACGGGCACCACGATATACCACCATCTGACCAGGGCGAAGAAGAAGATATCGTACACGTTCCCGGGCCCCACCTCCATGTTGCTGTTGGTGGCGAAATTCGCGTACACCCTGAACATCTCCTGAAAGCCCTTGGAGACCATGAAATAGAGGAAGATCGTCGAAAAGAGGATCATGATGGAGGTGTTGACCTCGCGGGAAACCGCCACCTTGCCTTTCTTGCGCGCATCCTCCAGACGTTTTTCGGTGGGCTGTTCGGTCTTTTCCTGAAAGTTTTCCGACATATCCTATCCCATCATCCGGATGACCCGGATGAAATCCGTCTCAAGCCCCCGAAAGAGGGAGCTTATGTTCGGGACGATGTATCCCAGTGACATACCGAGTATCACCATGGTTATGAGTATTTTCACGGGGATGGCATCGACAAAGATGTTCGCCTGCGGGATCATCCGCGAGAGCATCCCGAAGGCCAGTTCCACGAGAAAGAGGGTCACGATGATCGGCGCGCCTATCCTGAAGGCCGAACCGAAGATATTCCCCGTCGCCTTGACGAGGAATCCCGCCAGAGAGGAGTTGAGCGACATGACCCCTATGGGCAGCTCCTGAAGGCTGTAGGCTATACCCTTGATGAGCATGTGATGCGCGTCGATGACGAAGAACACGAGCAGCGCGATGAGGTTCTTGATCTGCTCCAGCACCGACACCTGCTGCTGGGAATAGGGGTCCATGAAGCGGGCAAAACCGAGTCCGGCCTGAAGTGATATGATCTCGCCCGACATGCTCGCCGAGACGAAAACAAGCCGGACGACAAACCCGATCGTCGCCCCGATGAGCACCTCCTTCGCGCAGAGGATGAGCAGCAGGAAGGAGTCGTTCTGCACCGCGGCGGGCGCCTTGACGAGATCGTAGAGAAGGTAGGCGATCATGAGGGAAAGTCCGCCCTTGAATATGGCGGAGATGGACCGCGCCGCAAAGAGCGGTATCATGAACAGCACCGACGCCACCCGGAAGAAGACGAGGAGGAATCTCTGCATCTCGAATGTTATGGCTATTTCCGTCATCTATCTCACGTACAGCGGTATGTTGCTGATGAGATTCACCGTAAAGGAAATGGTGAAGTTCATCATCCAGGGAAAGAGGACTATGAGGCAAACCGAAATGACGAGGATCTTCGGCACGAAGACCAGCGTCATCTCGTGGATCTGCGTGGCCGCCTGAAAGATGCTGACGATGAGGCCCACCGCTATGGACGCCACCAGAAGGGGCGACATGAGGACGAGCGTCGATTTGAGGAAGTCTCTGAATATCTGAACAACAAGGTCCTGACTCATTTTCCGTCTCCTATTGAAAACCTTTGATGATCGACCCCACGAGGAGGTTCCACCCGTCCACGAGAACGAAGAGCATGACTTTGAACGGAAGCGATATGAAGATGGGCGGGAGCATCATCATGCCCGCCGACAGAAGGACGCTGGCAACGACCATATCTATCATGAGAAAGGGTATGTAAAGGAGGAACCCTATCTGGAAGGCCCTCTTGAGCTCGCTTATGGCGAAGGCCGGAACGATGACCTTGAGCGGCAGGTCCTTCGGCCCTTCCGGCCTCTTGAGTTTGGCGATGTTCATGAAGAGCGCCAGGTCCTTCTCCTTCGTGTACTTGAGCATGAAGGTACCCAGTTCCTTCGTCGACTTGTCCATGAACTCCTCGAAACCGATCTTGTTGGAAAGATAGGGTTTCAAGGCCGCCTCGTTGACCTTGTCATATGTGGGCGCCATGACAAAAAGGGTCAGGAAGAGGGAAAGGCCGACCACCACCTGGTTGGGCGGAAGTTGCTGTATTCCCATCGCCTGCCGGAGGAAGGACAGGACGATGACGATCCGCGTGAAGGAGCTCATGAGAAGAAGAATGGCCGGCGCGAAGGCGAGCACTGTCAGGACGATGACGATATTGATGAGGTTGCGTCCGCCATCGGCTCCGACAAGGGAGTTCAGGATATTGACCGACCCGGTCGCCTTCTCCGCTTTCGCCGAAGCGACGGCGGGCAGCGCGATAAGGGACAGGAGAAGGCATATGACGACGAGGTATTTCACGAATTATCCCCCTGCTTGCGCCACTTCGCCAGGAGCGACATTTCCTTGTCCCCGGAGCCGACGACGAGGACATAGTCCCTGACCTCGACGACAGATATGAACTTCCTCGGAGCGAGGTAGATGGTGTCCACTTTCCTGAGGCCGTAATTGGCCGTGCTCTTCGGTTTGAGCCTGAGGTTCAGCTTCCCGGCGTACCTGGACAGCAGGTAGATGCCGGCGATCATCCCCGCCATGATGAAGATGACCTTGATTATGCCGAGATAGGTGTCCATCAACCAAGCTCCTGGACGCGTTCCTTGGGGGTAAGGATCTCCATGATCCTCACTCCGAGGCGCTCATTGACGAGGACTATCTCGCCCTTGCCGAGAAGCTTGTCGTTGACATAGATATCGACGGACTCTCCGGCTATCCTGTTAAGCTCGATGATGGAGCCCTTGGAGAGGGCCAGAAGCTCACCTATGGTAAGCTTCGTCCTGCCTATCTCGACGGAGATGTCCACGGAGATGTCGAGAAGGCTGTCGATGTTCATCTCGAATTTCTTTGTGCCGCCATTGGTACTGACCGCGGGTGCTTCACTCACGGCTGCTTCATTCAAAAGGTCTTCCATTGTTCCTCCCCGGCCCTCACTCCTTTAAGGGGTGACGGACCGTCGCTCGTGCCCCTCCGGCAGTTCTCACTGAATGATCTCATCCACCCTCACCGCCTTACTGCCCTTGTAGACACCCATCTTTCCACGGAATTTCGTCTTCTTGTGGATCTCGACATCGATCGCGTCGTTGACGTAACGGTCAACCATGATGACATTTCCCGCTCCCAGGGATGCGAATTCATGGAGGGACATCTTCTTCCTTCCCAGTATGGCCCGCACCTCGATGGGCACGTTCATGATGCGCTCCCGTATTTTTGCCATCCATTTCTCACGCATCTCCATGTCCTCACGGGACGGGGTGGAAACGAGATAACCCTTTATGCTCTCCAGAACGCCGTAGGGCATGCAGATCTTCATCCAGCTCGCGATGTCCCCGATCTCGATGGTGAACTCGTTAAGGTTCACCGTTTCCTCCCTGGCCACCATGGTGATGTAGTTGGGGTTGATCTCGGAACGGGAATACTTGCAGTGTATCGCGTAGACGGGCTCCCAGGCCTTCTCCATCTCGACGGAAACGAGGTCGATAAGCTTTCGTATAACGTTGAACTCGATCTTCGTGAACTCCCTGCCTTCTATCCTGGCCGGAGATATGGTGGCGCTTCCGAAGACGGTCTCGAGAACGGAGAAGATCAGCTTGGCATCGAAGATGACGATGAAGAACCCGTTGAGATTCTCCGTCACGACGATGTTCATGTTCGTCGGCAGGGGAAGGGTCTTTATGAACTCGCTGTATTCCACGTACTGCGCCGGCGCCGGACCAACCTCGACCTCACGCTCCATGAACAGGGAAAGGGCCGAGCGAAAGGATTTCGAGAACCTGTCGTATATGAATTCCAGCGCGGGCAGCCTTTCCTTCTTGCCCTTGGTGAAACGGATGAAATCGAAATCCTCTACCTGCTTCTGAATGGCTTCCTGCTTCGGTTCCTCGGGGACCGCTGTCTCCGTGAGGATCTCGCCGTCTGATATGCCCCCGAGCAACGCATCGATCTCAGCCTGTGAAAGGACCTGGTCCATCAGTGCCTCACTGGATTATGATGTCCGTGATATACACGGCCTTCAGCCCGTCTTCCCCGGGGAACACACCCTTCAGGCTGGTATGGACCTCTTTCTTGATGGTCTCCCGCTGGTTGACATCCATGAGGACCTCGGCCGCCTTCGTGCCAAATATGGATAGTATCCTGTCACGGATTACGGGTATCATCTTCTTCGCTTCTTCCATGGCCTTGACGTCCTTGACCTCGATACCCAGGGTCACCTTCGCGTACCTGGACTGGTTTCCCGTCAGGTTGAAGACGAAGGGGTCCAGCTGGAGGATGGGCCCGACGACCTCTTTCTTCACAGCGGCCGCCTGAGCGGCACCGGGCTGCTTCCCGAGGTATTTGGCCATTATGTTCTTCCCGAACACGAAGTAGCCGCCGGCTCCTCCTGCAATGATAAGAACGAAGACAACGATAAGGATGAGCTTGAACTTCCCTTTCTTCTTGACAGGCTGCTCCTGCCCTTCCATTTGCTCCATTTCTGCGACGTCCGCAGCATCTCTTCTCTCTTCGGCCATAAGGATTCTCCTTGGAGAGTCGATGAAGCAATAAGTGTGCCATGAGAAGACGGGTTATGGGTTATGGGTTATGGGTTATGGGAACGTATTGTAAGTACTATGTTTTTCGCGATTCATAACAGGCATTTTCTGTGGAGCTTGTGGAGAGGGGCCATGCGGCCGGACAGATCATGTCAGGGAATTGACAGAAGAACTCGGGATCACCGGACCGCTGTCAGGAATTGAGAAATGTGGTATTCAAGACGATGAATTCCTTGCCAGGTCGGAAGAAGGTCATGGGTCATGTTCGAGCTATCTCCTCCCTGACCCATGACCCATGACCCATCACCTGTCGCCTATTACCTATCTCTTGATATTCATCAGTTCCTGGAGCACCTCGTCCGTTGTCGTGATGACGCGGGAGTTTGCCTGGTAGCCTCTCTGGGCGATGATCATCTTGACGAACTCCGTCGCCAGGTCCACGTTCGACTGTTCCAGGGAGTTGGCGCTTATCTTGCCGAGGCCGCCCTCACCCGGCGCGTTCGTGTACGCAACACCGGACTCGATGGTCTCCGAATAGAGGTTGCTGCCTTCCTTCGTCAGGCCGTTGGGGTTGTTGAAGTTTGCCAGGGTGATCTGGTAGAGGTTCAGGATCTGGCCGTTGGAGTAGTGGCCCGAGATGATACCTTCGGCGCTGACCGTCACGTTCTGGAGGACACCCGGGGGATAGCCGTCCTGGGTCTGGAAGTTCGTCGTCGAGGCTATGGGGTACTGGGTCGTCGTGCCGCCGCCCGAGCCGGAACCGAAGACGAGGTCGATCGCCTGCGCGGGGTTTGCTCCCTGGGAGAAATCGAAGGAGACACTTGTCGCGCCACCGCCGGAGGTCAATGCACCGTTATTGTTGAAGACAAGGGTACCCCAGCCGGCAAGGTCGTTGGCACCTGTCGCCGAATCGGCGGCGTCGAGGTGGGCCATCCATTCCCAGACGCTTGTCTGCGGGGTTGTCGTCTCGTAGGCCTTGCGGAAGTAGACGGTGACGACATGGGGCTGGCCGAGGGAGTCGTAGGCCGTAACGGATGACGAATAATTCGATGTCGTCGTCGGGTTCCGGGTCGCGCTCACATAGTCCGTGGAGAACCCCTGGAAGGATATCGTTCTCGATGCGGTGTCAACCATGGCGGCGTCGGTCGTAATGTCAAGTCCGGAGTTTGCGAAGTTGGTGTACGTCGTGCCGGCGGCAACGACTGCCGAATACGTGGATGTTGTCCCCGTGAGGGCACCGGTCGGGTCTCTGTGCGCCACCTGCACCGTCAACGTGCTGGTACCAGCGGCGTAGGATATCGTGTAGTCGCCGACCCTCGGGTACTTGCCTTCGCTCAAGGCCACAGCAGTTACGCTTCCGTTCGCGACGCCGCTCAAGGTGCCCAGAGTACCTGCCACCTCGGCGTCGGACTGGAGGTTCACGTTCATGCCTATGAACTCGGTGGCCCTCGGTTCGCTCGGGGCCTGGGATATGATGATGTCCGTGTCGACGCCATAGGGGGCGTTCGTCGTCCGGTCTATCTGCCTTCCCTGGAGGATATCGCCCGCCGGGTTCGTCATGTAGCCATCCGCGTCAAAACGGAACTGTCCCGCCCTGGTATAATAGTTGGTCTGACTCTCCTGGGACCGGACGATAAAGAACCCCTTGCCGCCGATGGCGAGGTCCGTGGATTCGCTCGTGCTCTCGAAGCTGCCCTGCCCGAAGGACGTATCGACGGAACTCAGCGCCGTGCCCCTTCCGACCTGGCTGGAGCCGGAGGTGCCGCTGATCGACTGGTACAGGACGTCCTCGAAGGTCGCCCTGCTCCCCTTGAACCCGACGGTGTTGACGTTCGCGATATTATTACCCACGACGTTGATGGATTGGCTGTTCGCGATGAGACCGCTGATGCCTGAAAAGAATGAGCTTAACATAGTATGTGCCTCCTCTTTAGTTCTTTATCATTGTAACCGAGCTGGCGGTGTATTCATCCCCGTTGCCGGCAACAAGGACGACACCGCTGCCCGTGCTTCTCACTCCCGTGATGGTCCGGTACGCCGTGGTGCTGCAGTTGACCTTCGAACCGTCCTTCAAGGCGTAGGCCGTCACGGTCACTGCGTCAGCGCCCTCGTTGGTATAGACGAGAGATTCACCTTTGTTTCTCGTCACCGTCTCCTGGGTGCCGGTGCTTGCGTTCTTGATGGTAAGGACCACCGAATCGTAACCCGACGCCGGCTTCACCACGATCTCATCTCCCTGCGAAAGCGTGTTGCCGTCCACGGAGATCTTCTTCCCGATCATGTCGAGAAGATTGCCCGTCTCGATGGTCGTCTCCAGGTCGGTGATGGAATCGTAAATGTTCTGGAGCCTCTCCACCTGGGTCAACTGTGCCAGCTGGCTCATGAACTCGTTCGTCTCCATCGGGTCCAGGGGGTCCTGGTACTTGAGCTGCGTCACGAGGAGGTTCATGAAGGCATCGGTGTTGAGAAGCTCGGTGGTCGCCGAGGAGCTTGCCGATGACTTCGTTCCCGTTGTATCCACTGTATTTGTGACACTCGTAACAGACATGGTGCCTCCTTATGCCAGGGTCTCGAAGAAGGAGCCGAAGTCCTTCTGCTCGGCCGTTTCTTCTTCCCCGGTGTTCCTGTGCTGCTTCTGCTGTCTCTTCCCCTCAGCGTCCTGGTCTATGTCCACGTGGATCGTGGTCTGGATGTTCTTGCTCTCCAGGGTCCGGGCTATGTCGTCCTTCTGGGATTGGAGAAAGTTCATCGTGCTTTCGCTCGCACCTCTGACCTCGACCGTGACCGACGACCCCTCGTCCTTGAGGCCCACGAGAACCGTTTCGTTGTCACCGATCTTCAGCCTGACCGTCATGTCCATATTCATGTTCCTGCCGGAGAAGTGCTCGGTGAGCTTTTCTATCTTGTCGACCATCATCGAACCGAAATCGTTCTTCGCGACACCCTTCGTCTCCCCCGTCGCCTGATGCGTGCCCTGCCGGGAGACATCGTTGTGCTGGATGACGGGGTTGTCACCGCCATCCTGATCTTCCCCTACCTGGGCTTCAATCGTTTCCTTGACGCGTATCACGATCTTTTCCGGCTCCCCGGTGTCCTCAGAGGCTTCCGATGCGCGTGCCGCAAGAACGGCAGCATCCTTCTTCCCTGCGTCGGGGGTCTCGGCCACCGGCGCTGCCGGCTGTGTTTCCATCTCCTTCTTCATCGACGGGTCCGCCACGGCTGCCTTCTTTTCGGCCCTGACGATCTCGACCACAAAACCGGCATCCTCATTGTCCTCGGGGAGAGGTGCCTGAGGGACCGCCTTCTGGACTTCCGCCTTCATCAGTGAAGGGTCCGGTCTTTCAACCTTTTCAGCCTGACCCGGTCTGCGTTCAACGGGCAGTCCGTCCTGCTGCGAGGCAACAGTGTCCGTACCGCCGTCGTCCTGCGCCAGCGCTGGGAGCTGGGAAAGGACCGATGCAAGGCAGCTCATAAGGTCCTGAGCCCCTCTTGCGTCCTCCTGATCACCCTTCACGCCGCCTTCGACGGCGTCCGAGTTCACCGCTTCGGCGCTCGTCAGCTCCACCTCATCGCCGCCGGAGAGGATCTCGAGGATACCCTGGAGAAACTCCGTGACGGCCTCGCGGTCGGCCTTGCTCATATCCGGCGCGCTGGCGGTAACGACGGGTTGTCCCATCGCTGAGATCAGGGAAGAAACAAGGACCGGGATATCCTCCGGATCCAGGCTCGCTGCGACGGGGCAAAGGGAGGTGTCCGACCCCTCGCCACCTGCGGCCTTGCCGTCGTCCCCCGCAATGCCCGCCGGCATCGAGGACAACAACAGGTCCAGGTTCCCGCCCATCCTCTGCGAAAGGATGTCGAAGAAGGCATTCGTTTGCCCTTCGTTCGACGCCCCCGCCTGTGCCTGGGGAAAGAGCTGCTTCCCCAGTCCCATAAGATTCGAAAACAGGCAATTCAAAAGCTGGCTTTCCATGCCCACCCCTAAAACAAATTCCATGCCACGAACGCCTTGTGAATGATTTCCAGTAGTTAGAAAACAACAACGCCAAAGGCGGCCCCGCTTTCCGGGGAAATAATTTCCACGAAGAGGAAATAATTTCCTACAAGGAGAGGAGACGGTTTCAGGTTTCAGGTTTCAGGTTTCAGGTTTCAGGAGAAGAACCGTGGAAGAGAACCGGCTGTCAACACAATTAGTGACCAGGGCATTTGAAACGAGCAGAAACTCGTTGGAGCGAATGTTTCTTGTCTTTTCCTGAAACGTGAAACCTTGTATGTTACTCCCAATGGAATATCACAGGCAGTCCATGATAAGAAGAATGAAAGTAAGGTTACCGGCGT
>MVQP01000028.1 GCA_002067235.1 Syntrophorhabdus sp. PtaB.Bin047 | reverse complement strand
TGATGAAGAACAAAGCAACATGGGCGGAGGCCCGTTCATGAAAAAGAAATCAATTGACATTCAACACAGTTGCTGGAACCTGGAACCGTTTCTAGGGTTTTGTCCGGATGACGGCCACGACCCTTCCCTGGATGCGGACATTGGCCGCGTCGTGGTATATGGGAAGCATGTAGGGGTTGCAGGGCTGGAGCCTCACCCTGTCTTTCTCGAAGTAGACCTTCTTCAGGGTGACCTCCTGCTCCTTCTCGAGCCAGCACGCCACGACGTCCCCGTTCCTTACGTCGCCGCCCGCCTGCTCCATCACCACGATGTCCGAATCGGCGATCATGGCGTCCACCATGGAGTTGCCCCTGACCTCGAGGGCAAAGAGATCCTTCCTGCCCTTCAAGACCTCCCGGGGCACGTCTATCATCCGTTGCGCCTCCGAGCTCCACCTGTCCACCGAGGGCACCCCTATGGGCTGTCCGGCGGCTATGACACCGAGAAGGGGAACCTGGGGGACATCCCCTTCTTCGCCGACGATACCGACGCTCCTCGACCTGTCCCTCTCCCGCGTGATGAGCCCCGTCTGCTCAAGCTGATCGAGATGATACTGCACCACGGAGGGGCTCTTTATCCCGCAATGGCGGGCAACCTCCCTCACGGACGGGGAATAGCCGTTCTCCCGCCGGAAGGCCTTGATAAAGTCGAGTATATTCTCCCTCGTATCCGTCTTTCGCGGCATCATACCCTCCTGTTAGAACAAGTGTACTATATTTCGAAAAGAAAAAGAAGTTTTAAGTTTTAGGTTTTAAGTTTTAAGTAAAGGCAAAAGATATGCGGCACTCCATTCGAAAAATAATGAAGCTGTTTCTTTTTACTTAAAACCTAAAACGTAAAACTTAAAACCGTCTTTATCTTTTTCCTTGCCTTTCTAGAACCTCTGTTCTATACTGTTTGTTATGCGAGTGGTTTGTGTTCATGTGCCTCATTTTCATGTTCAGGTCGAATGTTTGAAGGACCCCGACCTCCGGAAGAGGCCCGTCGTTATCGTGGGCATGCCCGAGGAGAGGGGATTTGTCATCGATTGTTCCGAGGAGCTTGCCCAAAGGGGGGTTGCTCCCATGATGCCCCTTAAGGATGTATACCATCTCTGCTACGACACCGTACCCGTCCTCGCGCGAAGGAGGGAGCACAGCCTTCTCTGGGAAGAGGTCCTCTCTTCCGTCGCCGGGATAACCCTGCGCATGGAACCAAAAGAGGAAGCTACCGTCTTCCTCGATGTCACACGGCTCCCCGGGATGTACAAAAGCGAGGAGCAGGTAGCATCGGCCTTAGGGAGCATGGTATCCGGTCAATTTTGCCTCGACGTCAGGATCGGCGCCGGGAATTCCCGCTTCATGGCCTTCGAGGCCGCGCTTTGTGCCTCGAAGGATGCGCGTGTCATACCTTCGGGCATGGAAAGGGAGTTTCTCTCCCCCCTTAACATCGACCGCCTGCCCGTACCCGACGATGTGCGGGAGAAACTCCACCTCCTTGGCCTTCATTCCCTGGGACAGATAAGCGCCTTTACTCTCTCCGCCCTGACATCCCAGTTCGGCGCCGTCGGGAAACAATTGTGGGAGCTCTCCAACGGCGTCGGGGAGCGCGGCAGGATACCCTGCGCCTTCGCCATAACCGACGTCGACCGCGAGTTCGTCTGCGACGGACCGGTCCACTCGAAACAACAGATCAGGGCCGCCCTTCTCGAGCTCCTTGACGGGCTTTGCCTCGAACTTGAAGAACTGGGCAAGGCGTGCCGCACCGTAAGGCTCGTACTCGATCTCCAGAACAGGACCTTTTTCGAGAGGCAGTTCGTCCTGCACGCACCCACGACCCGTAAGGAAGACATGCTGCGCAGGATCATGGCCGGGCTGGAAGGCGTGGAACTCCCAAGCCCCGTCCGTATAATGAGCGTACGCGCCGGCGCCCTCGTGAACCATGACGGCAGGCAGGAGGGGCTCTTTCGGTCACGTCCGGGCCTCGCAAAAGGCATGAAGGACGTCAGCGGCTTTCTGAAGACAAAATACGGCGGCCTGCCCCTTGCCCGCGCCGTCAGGAACGATAGCGGCACCCATCTGCCCGATGACAGATTCATCTTTGTCGAGCCATGAAAACCTCTCCCTTCGATCCCGAACCCGTGGAAGTGATATTCGTCAGCGGCCGGCCGGTGCAGGTGACCTTCAGGAAAAAGAGACAGAAGGTCAGGGACATCGTCAACATCTGGCGTGTCGATGACACCTGGTGGCAAAGGCCGGTCGTCCGCATGTATTATACCCTCGAGCTGGAAAGCGGCAGGCGGGTCACCGTCTTTCAGGACCTGCCGGGCGGCGCGTGGTACCGGCAAAACTGGACCGTATGAAGAACCCGCCATGTACGCCGAGCTCCATGCCCACTCGAACTTTTCCTTTCTCGACGGGGCGTCGTCGACCCGGAGTCTTGTCGAACGGGCGGTATCCCTCGGCATGGGTGCCCTTGCCATAACGGACCACGACGGGCTCTACAATGCCTGCATCTTTTCGAAGGCGGCAAGGGAGGCGGGGATACGGCCCATCATCGGAGCGGAGCTCACCCTGGAAGGGGACCATCACCTGACGCTTCTCATAGAGAACACCAGAGGCTACGCCAACCTCTCGCAGCTCATCACCCGGGCACATCTCGCCGGGTCCAAGGGAAGACCCGTGCTTTCCGAGGCAGAGTTGACCGGCCGCACGGAAGGCCTTATCTGCCTGTCGGGGTGCGCAAAGGGAAAGGTTTCCCGCCTTCTCATGAAGGGCGAAAAACGCGCGGCCCATGACGCGGCGAAGGGATATGCGGCACTTTTCGGTAAAGATAACTTTTACGTCGAGATCGAAGGTCACCTGCTTCCGGAAGACAGGCACCTGTGTCTGCAGCTTGTCGATCTTGCAGACGCTCTCGGCCTCGAGACCGTGGCAACGAACAACGTCCACTACGCTACAAGGGCCGAACATATCCTTCATGATGTCCTCACCTGCATCAGGCACCGGGTGCCCCTCGACAGGTCGGCGCCTTTCCGGAGGTTGAATTCGGAATTCTACCTCAAGGGCCAGGAAGAGATGATGAGGCTTCCCTGGCTTCCCCGCGATGCGATAATGAGGGCCGGCGAGGTGGCCGGCCGATGCCTCTTCGACCTCGACTTCTCTTCCTTTTCCTATCCCAGCTTTCCCCTCCCGAAGGGAGAAACGGCGACGGGGCTCCTGCGGAGACTCACCACGGAAAAAGCCCGCGCACGGTACGGCTCCCTCACGGAAGAGATCCTTGCGAGGATCGACGACGAGATCACGCTTATCGAGGAAAAGGGGCTTTCGGGATATTTCCTCGTCGTCCGGGACATTGTCGAGCATGCGAGGAAGATGGGGATATCGGCACAGGGAAGAGGTTCGGCGGCAAGCTCCGTTGTCGCCTACGTTCTCGGGATAACCCCCGTCGACCCCATGCGGCACAAGCTCTTTGTGGGACGCTTCCTCAACGAGCTCAGCATCCCCGACATCGACGTCGATATCGCGACGAACAGAAGGGAGGAGGTCATACAGTATGTCTATGATACATACGGGCGCGATCATGCCGCCATGGTCTGCACCTACGTGACCTTTAAGGGGCGGGGTGCGATACGGGAGGTGGGAAAGGTCCTGGGACTTCCCGGGCACGTCCTCGACAGGATGGCGAAAACCCTCTCCGCCTATGGAGGCCGTGGTGCCATCGACTCCCTGAAGGAGGTCCCCGAATTTGCGTCCTATCTCGATTCCGGCGCCTGGGAGCATTTCGGAGACCTCTGCACAAGGATAGCCGACTTTCCACGGCACCTGTCCATCCACGTGGGCGGCATGATCCTCACACCCAGGCCCATATATGAGATCGTCCCCCAGGAACACGCCCGCGCTGAAGGGAGGATCGTCTGCCAGTGGGACAAGGACTCCGTTGACGATGCGGGGCTTATCAAGTTCGACCTGCTCGGTCTGAGGATGCTTTCCCTCATCGACGACGCAAAGGAACTTGTCCGTAAGCACAGGGGGCTCGTCCTCAACTTCGACGACATCCCCCCCGACGATCCCGAGGTCTTCAAGATGATTGGCGACGCCGATACGGTCGGCGTCTTCCAGGTGGAAAGCCGGGCCCAGATGCAAACCCTTCCCAAGGTAAGACCCCGGTCCTTCGAGGACCTCACCATGGAGGTCGCCATCGTGAGACCCGGGCCCCTGCAGGGCAACATGGTACATCCCTTCATCCGGCGCCGTCAGGGGAAGGAACCCGTCGTCCATCTTCACCCGAAACTGGCTCCCATCCTTGATGAAACGCTCGGGGTGATCCTCTTCCAGGAACAGATACTCCAGGTTGCGATGGCCATAGCCGGGTTTACCGCGGGTGAGGCCAACATGCTGCGCAAGGCAATGGGCCGGAAGAACGCCCGCGAGGAGCTCGCGAAGTGGCATGACCGTTTCGTCAAGGGGGCAAGGGAACAGGGGATAGCGCCCGGGCTCGCGGCGAAGATCTTCGACCACATAAGTGGTTTTGCCGATTTCGGTTTCTGCAAGAGCCATGCTGCCAGTTTTGCCATCCTGTGTTATCGTTCGGCATACCTGAAACGATATTATCCGGCGGAATTTTACTGCGCCCTTCTCAACAACCAGCCCATGGGATTTTACGCCCCTGAGGTGATAACGGGGGACGCGAAACGGCACAACGTCCCCGTCCTTCCCGTGGACATCAACAGGAGCACGTGGAGTTGCTCCATCGAGGAGGGGTCTTTGAGGATCGGCTTCAGATACGTGAAGGGCATCGGCGAAGACAAGGGCGATCGCATCCTCAAGGCACGCCGTGATAGTCTCTTCACATCGCTCAAGGACTTTGCCGACAGGGTCCGGCTCGACGATCGGTCAGTGCAGAACCTTGTCGCCGTGGGGGCCTTCAGCACCATCAGGCGGTCGAGAAGGCAGCTCCTGTGGGAGGCCGGAACGCTGCGCGCAACAACGGGATTCCCGGAGCTCACACCGCTCGCGGGAGATAAGCGGCAGGAAAGCTTTCCCATACCCGAGATGAACGCGGCGGAAGAGACGATAACCGATTACACTTTCCAGGGGTTTTCCGTGTCACGCCACATAATGAAGCTCTATCGCAAGACCCTGGGCAGGCTGGGGGCGGTCACGAGCGGCGGTCTCGCCGATCGCCCGTCGGGCACCGCCGTCCTCACCGCCGGCTACATGGTGTGTCTCCAGATGCCCCCCACCGCAAAGGGAGGGTTCTCGTTCATGACCCTCGAGGACGAGGAGGGACTCATCAACGTCGTGATACGGCCGGAGGTCTACAGGATGCACCGGACCATCATACGCCTCGAACCCTTCCTGCTCGTGGAAGGAACTGTCGAGAAGAAGGACGGGCTTATCAATGTCCGGGCGAAAGGATTTGTGAGCTTGAGGCAAAAGAACGGGCAGAAAGACCTTACTCTCCCGCGACGGTGATCGTAAATTCCCTTTCCAGCTCCATGTTCTGAAGGAAGTGGGGTTTGACGAAAACACGCACTTTCGCCGTTCCTTCCTTCCGCGCCCTCAATTCCGCCGCGACCCATGTCTCGGAAACAAGCCATCCGTCCCTGTCAACGATATCACGGCGAACCGTGGTACCCTGAGCAAGGGCGACAGAGTCCCCTTCGACCTTCACATCATAGAAGGGGCCGCTCTTCGTGCCTTCCCGCCCGAGGTGCACGAGGGCGCTCTGGCCCGGGGGCAGTGTCCCACCCTCCCCGAGGTCAAAGAAGGTGAAGTTTTTCGCGATCATGCCCCCATCCCACTTGTCCGCGTTGATGGTAAGCACGTTCCTGCCCTTCTTCCAGGCAGGATCGAAGGTGAGTGTCTCTATATCGCCGGCCGAAGGTTTCGCATGGATCTCCTTGCCGTTGAAGAACACCCTCACTCCGGTGACATTGACCGCCGCGATGGTCAATTTCTCTTTCGCCGCGACCATCTCACGGTTCCCCGTGTGCCCCAGGACGGCGACAAAAGGCGCGGCCGTCCAATCGAACCCGGCCCTGGCCTCTGTCTTTCTTCCTCCCGCCGCGCACTTCACGGCAACGGATTGCTTCGCCGCCCTTCCCGGCATGAACATGAGGTCCGCCATGCTGCGGTCACCAGAGAAGCCGCCCCCCACCTGTCTCATCCTGACAGCTTTCCCGTTCACCTCCACGGTGAACGCGGGGTCGCTCCAGGCCTTCGGGAATTCCACCGACACGATCGCATATATCCCGCCGTTTCCGGGCTTGACGGAGACGATCTTAAGGCCTTGCGGCCCTTCCGCCGCGGCAACGCCAGCAGCAAGGAGCAACAACAGGCAACCCAGAAAACATCTCCTGATCATGACCGTCATCCCTTCGCTGCTACTCACTTGATCTTGAGGAGTATCACGGACGCCGCCCGCTGGGAAAGGTTGAAATCCTGCTCCGCCCGGGCCTTGTCCATGGCTTCCCTGCTCTTGAAACTGCCCGCCAGATGGTCCTGAACAAGTATGGTGAGAAGATATCCGCCCTTGACTACCCAGAGGTCGTAGCCGTTCCAGAAGGCCTCGTCGCCCAGTCCTCCCACGCTTCTCATCTTCTGCGCCGTATCGGCGTTGGCCATCCGGGCCTTCTTCTGCCTGTCAAAGACGTCCCGCGCGGACTTGAAGATCCCTTCGCTCTTGATTTCTTCGGAAGAGGAGACTTTCAGCTTTGCGCTGTAGGTGCCGCCTTTCTTCTTGAAGAAATAGGCACACTGGTTACCCGCAGGAGCGGACACCTTGCCGGCCTTATGCGACGAACTGGTCTGGTTGAGAAGCGCCTCCGCATCGGCCTTGGTAAGCAGACTGCAGGCATCCAGAGGACCCGCCGCACCGGCCGGAGCGGGACCGAACCCGATCACAAGGGCCGTCATGACAAGAATTATGCCCAACACAACACCGCACCTTTTCATAAGACCTCCCGCAAAGATAGTTGCAACCGCATGAAACGTTCGAACCGTCTGAACGATAAGAATATACCCGATACCGTCACAAATTGCACACACTTAAAGAGGAGAGTCACGTGGGAGATCCCATATGCTGGCCTCGGGGACAGAAGATGGTTTCAGGTTTCAGGAAAAAACCGCGAAAATGAGGTCGAGTGTCAACAGGTCCTGCCGCTGAGACAGGGAACCCGTTTTGTTTTCGCCTTTGAGCGTTCAAGCGATTCAAGCGGCTTAAACTGTTTCCCTGGCCATGAGTGCGGCGCCGAGGGCCGCTGTTATCTGGGGCACCTGCGGGATCAGGACGTTTGTTCCCAGTTCGGCCGCTATGGCCTTCACGAGCCCGATATCCATGGCACCGCCGCCTGTAACGGCATAGTCGGGGGTGAGCCCCACGCGCATGGCAAGGGTGACTATTTTCGACGCCATGGCGTTATGGATCCCTGCCAGGATGTCGGCGGGGCTGGCGCCTTCCGATATGCGCGACACCGCCTCCGATTCGGCGAAGACCGCGCATCCCGTGGTGAATTCCACCGCTTTTTGCGCCTTCAGGGAGAGCTCCCCGATGTCGCTCACGTTTATATGAAGGATACGGGCCGCGACCTGCAGGAACTTTCCGCTTCCGCCGGCGCATTTCTCGTTCATGATGAAGTTGGCTATCTTTCCCTCGTCATGGAGGCGTATGGCACGGGAGTACTGGGCCCCCACATCCAGAACCGTCCTCACTGAAGGGAAGAGATGGTGGACACCCAGGGCGTGGCAGGAGATGTCCGTGGAGGTCTCCGCGGCAATGTCGACCATGCTGCCGCCGTAACCTGCCGCCACGGTCCGGGCCACATCGCCCAAGGTCAGGTTCGCCTTTTTGAGGGCCGACTCAGCCACGGCCCTGCCCGCTTCACGGTAGTCGCCGCCCGACGGCATGACGGCCCACGAACGGACCTCGTCCCCTTCGAGGACAACCGCCTTCGAATAACCTGAACCTACATCTATGCCGAGCACGTATGCCACGTTCGAGTCCTTACTTGAAGAATGTCGCCTCTTCGAGCCTGTGTCCGCTGCGGGTCGGCTGCTGGCCCTCAGCGGCGTATTTCTCGAAGATGTCCTTGCCCATGAGGGCCGCTCCCAGGGCCCCCGTTATAAGAGGCTCCGGTGGAACGAGAAGCTTCTGCCCGAACTTCGATTCCAGCGCCCTGACGAGGCCGATGTTCTTCGCTCCCCCTCCCGTCACGGCGATATCGGGTTCCACGTTCAGCTTCTTGACGAGAGAATAGACCCTGGTGGCAACCGCGTCATGAATGCCGGCCATCAGGTTCGCGATGGGCTCTCCACCCGCCAGCCGGGAGATGATCTCCTGCTCGGCGAACACGGTACACGTGCTGCTGACGGCCGCTATCCTCTCAGCCGTCAATGAAAGCTCTCCGATCTTTTCGAGGGGGACACCGAGAGAATCCGCTATGATCTCGAGAAAGCGCCCCGTACCGGCGGCGCATTTGTCGTTCATGACAAAGTTCATCACTTTGCCGTTCCCAATCTTGATGCCTTTGCTGTCCTGACCGCCGATATCGACGACGGTTTTTACAGAGGGGAGGAGGCTGTGCAAGCCTTTCGCGTGGCAGGTTATCTCAGTGATCTGTCGGTCTGCAAAGGGAACGTTTATCCTGCCGTATCCAGTCGCAACTATGTATGTCAGGTCTTCGAAGGTGAGGCGCGCTTGACGCAGCGCCTCCTCCATCACTCTGTTTGCAAGCTTCCGGTGCTCAGGGCCCGTGGGCCCTATGAGCGACGCTTCTATCCTGTCGCTTACGATCACCACCTTTGTCATGGTGGAACCGATGTCGACACCGGCAAAATGATCCATCTGGTACTGCTCCTATACGATCTTCGCGAAACCCCTGGGTTTAGCCCTGTTTCTTCTTGTAAGCCGCGAGGGTCTCTATAAAGGCATCGATCCTGTTGTGCGTGTCTGCCTCGTTGTAGGAGCTTATATCAACAATATCGCCCTCCATGATGAGGATGGGCAGATCCTTGTACACGTTCTTCAGCGTGGCGGCCTGCTGCATGATGCCTGCGTGCCAGCTTCTGCATGAGAAGGCGGAATGGAACACCGCGCCGTCGCACTTGTAGTCCTCGATATACTCTATTATCCGCTCTACCTTCGGGGTCGAACCCGGGCGCTTTCTTGCCGCATCGTACCAGTGCGTCCAGTATCTCACCCATCTCCAGGCGATGTGTTCCAGCGGGTCGTTCGTTTTCGGCAGGTCAAGGCGCTCGATCTTCTCGCAGCCGCGGTAGGTCACTTCCACGGGGAAGACAACGCCCTTGCCGTTGAAGTACTGGAAATCTCCCAGGGCGAACCAGCTCGGCAAGCCGGCGGCCCAGATGACCCGGTATTTTTCGGGGTTGGCAACACCCACGCCGTCAGCGATCTTCTGCTCCAGTTCCGCTTTGAGGTCAACGTAGAAATCGTAGGCCTCCTGGGTTCCCAGGTTGAACGTGAGGGGAACCATGGTGTTCATGGCGTCGCCGGTGTCCATCGGCGTTGGTATGTGTTTGCGCAGCTCATAGGTGTCGATGAAAAGGTCCCATGTCTTGTCGGAAAGCTCAACAGTCGCCGCAAGGCGGTCCCAATCCATCTTCTTGCCCGTGACCTTCTCACAGAACTTGACGGTCTCCCGGAGTTCCTCGGTCGCATACTTAACGTAGATGGCTTCCTGGTCGTGGTGATCTACGTTCGGATCCCACGGCGGGTAGTACATGTTGGTAACGAAAACCGGGACATCCCTCTGGTAGTGCTGGGTCGCCTGCGGCCACTTGAACCGCGGGTCGCAGAGGAGCTGGCCGTTGCCGAGCATCATGTCAGGCCTTGCCATGCCGCCCCACGGGGCGCCTTCGGGCGCGACCCCTCCCAGTTCTTCGCGCATCATGTCGAAACCGATGTTGCAGGTCGCGTAGGTGCACAGGGACCGGGAAAAGTTGTCCGATTCCGCCTTCTGGAGGTATTTCTCGGCATCGCGTTTCGCGGCGCAGACCCCGGAGAAGCTCTCGCCCCAGGCGGGAACGATGTCCATCGCCCGCATGATCTCGTCCTGACCGTCGGCGATGAAGGCAGCGGCCACTTTCTTTCCCTCTTCCTTAGCCTTTAATGTTGCAGACAGGTTGCCCCGTACGAATTTCGGTATCTTTGCCGCCGTTGTCGTTGCAACTGCTCTTCCTTTTTTTTCTTCAGCCATGTGATTCTCCTCTCTCTCAGTTATGCGATCATTTCGAGGAACGCCTCGATCCTGGTCTTCACCCTTGCGAGGGAAGATGTGGAATACTCATCCTCCAGGTAGAGCACGGGCGCTCCTGCCGCTTCGACGTAGCTCTTGATAGCCGGTACTTCAAATCCGTAGGGGTCGCAATACTTGTAGATGAAGAGGATGGCTCCGTCCACCTTGAACTCATTCACGTATTTCTTCATTTGCCCGAAACGTTCGTCGAGAATGCCTTCGTAGGTATCCGCCGAACCAACAAAGGTTGTCGGTATCTTCAGTTTTCTCAGGTAACGCTCCGCGATGCCCTGGACCGGATCTGCCGTGGCGTCGACGTCTTCCCAGTACATCTTTGCGCCAATCGAAAGATCCTCCATGACAAGGTAGGCTCCCGCCGATTCAATGGCCTCGATGACGGCAACGTCATCTATCTGGTCGCCGATAAGCATGATCCGTTTCGCCGCCGGCTTTCCTGCTGCGGGTTTCCGTTCCTTAACCTCTTTCGTCACCGCCTTGATGAGGGCGCTGGACTCATCGACCGGCAGGCTCATGGCCGCCACGAGAACCTTCATCATCTCCGTGCCGGAGATAGGGGGAGGATTGGATTTCCTGAGATCGTAAAGCTCTCTCATGAGTTTCCTGTTCTCGTTGTGGGCCTTCACCGCATTGGCGATCGCCTCGTCGGTGATCTTCGTTCCCGTGAATTTCTCCAGGGTACCGATAAAGATCCGCAGGATCTCCTTCATGAAGGTGATCGAAGGATCATCCGTTACGTGGGGAACATTGAGAAAATGCCAGTAGGGGAGCTTCAGGGTGTAGCTCCAGGTCTCGTTGGTGCGGTCGATGGAATCGCACTGGTGAGGAAGGACCATGCCGTCGAGAAAATCATACTTGCCCTTGACTGCGGCATCAAAGACGTTGCGCACGAATGGGCAGACGATGGACTCCATGTACGCGTCTCCCTTCGAGATCGCTTCGGAAACATTGCCTTTGAGCCTGATGGGCACGACACCCGCCGCCGTCATGATCTCCACCGGGCCTAGGGCGGACAAATATCCGATGACCTTCTTCCCCGAGGCTTTCAGCTCTCTCGCTCTGGACCCGTACTGGGTGTAGAGCTTTTCGGCGGCTGCTAAACCATTACCGTCTCGTAATTCTGTCATCTTCACTCCTTATTCACCCCGGCGCTGTAGTACTGATGCGGGGTCTAGTGTGTATGGGATTGCCAAGCCAGGCTTCGTAGAGTGGGCCAATCTTGGCACACAATTCTAACGGAACGGGATGCCTTTGTCAATGAATTATGTGAAGCTTTTCACACAATCAGGCGCAGGGCACACTGCGGTGGAAAACATCGCCCTCTTCGCGGACGACTGTGACGATAACCTTCTTCTTCCTGTCCACGTCAAAGTCGATCACATGCTTATCATGAGGCATGCAACCGAAGATCTCCACGATGCCCTTTTCCTGGGTGCCAAGAGCGGATTCCGGCTGAACCATCGGCGTCCCTCTCCTTACATCGAGTTTGATAACCCGCTTGTAATCCACAGGGATACAGCCGAAGATCTCGATTAGTGTTTTTTCCAGTTCTCTGAACTTCAGGTTTGTGACTGTTTGAAGTGACCACGCTCTTGCCATGACATCCTCCTGCCAGCTCGAAACGCATATCCAAACATGCCGAAAAGCAACCTTCCTCAACTTCCGGCTCTGCTCCCCGATACCACCGGGGCACGTCAGAACCAGCACCTTTCCATAGAATGAAGCAAAGGCTGTGCCATAGGTGATTCCTCAATATTATCAGAAACATCTCTCGATCAGGGGTACCGTATCCTATCGCATACGACAGAAAGATACTGACACATACGTCAGGGATTCTTCATTTCTGCAATATATGTCAGTATATGACCGACCGGGCATGCGAGGGTGCGGCCGTCCCCGTCCCGAGCCGCGCCTGGCCGCCATCGCCAGCTCCGACTGCGGTTCCGACGAATCTCTTGAAAAAGCACGCTCGCTACTCTATAATCGTTGCATAGGAACGGGAAGATTTCGGGTCGTTACTGTTAGCTGTCATTCACTATGGACCGATACGATTGCGTAATCGTTGGCGCCGGACCGGGAGGCGCGACATTTGCCCGGAAGAGCGCGCTCGGGGGATTCAAAACCCTTCTCATCGAAAAGGAGTCTTTTCCCAGGGCCAAGGTGTGCGGAGGCGGCGTCACCCCGGCGATACGGCACCTCCTGGACTTCGACCATAGCGCATTGGTCGAACGGACGGTGAGGGGAATCACCTTCCTCAGCCGCGATGAAAAGGAAGACAGCACCTGGTATCCCGACGGCATGGCGGTCGATATGGTGTCGCGCAGGGAATTCGACCATCATCTCGTCAAGCAGGCGGTCGACGCCGGAGCGGTCCTCGCCGAGAAGACAAAGGTCATCTCTGTGCGGGAATCCACGAGGAGCGTGACGGTCGTTACCGACAGGGGTGACGAGATCTCCGCTCCCATCGTCGTCGGTGCCGATGGCGCGCGAAGCGTCGTCGCCGGCGGTGCCGGGCTTGGGAGGGGCTATGGCGGCGTTGCCCTGGAGGCGGAGGTTTATCCCCGCGACAGCAGTGTTCTCGAACAGCACGGTGACAGGGCGGTCTTCGGGTTTGGTTTCATACCCAGGGGATACGGTTGGGTCTTTCCGAAGAAGGACCATTTCTCCGTGGGCATAGGCACCACCCGCGCACGCATGCCCGGCCTCGTCTCCCTCTACCGCCAGTTCAGGGACCGCTTCGATTTCCTGAAAGAGGCCGGAGAGAGCGAGCGCAGAGGCTGGTTCATCCCTTTCTGCAGAGACTCGGAGTCCATGAACACGCACAGGATATGTCTTATAGGAGATTCCGCCCACCTCGTCGATCCCTTCAGCGGGGAAGGCATATACTACGCCGTGCTGAGTGCGGCCATCGCCGCCGAAATAGTCCTTGAGGAACTGCGAGAAAAGGGCCGCTTATCTCAAAGATACACCAGGGAAGCGAGGAAGCGCATCACGAAGGACTACGGCTATGCACGATGGTGCTTTGACATCTTCTACGCGTCGCCGTCATTCTTCTACAAGAAGGCCAGGGTCATCCGCGCCCTCACACGACTCTCCAACAAGGAAATACGATACCGGGACATCTTCGGGGAGCTGCGCAAGGCTTAGGCCGTCGCGCTCCAGGTTCCACCTTCGGCATTTTACGTTGGACGACCGGGAAAGACAGCATTTCCTGCCTCCCCACGTCTTGCGCCTTACGATCTTACTCCCCTGCTGGAAACAGAACCCGGACCGTCGTTCCCCTGTTCAGGGCACTGTCCAGGAAGATGGCGCCATTGTGAGCCCGGACTATCCCGAGTATGGCCGGCAGGCCGAGACCCCTGCCCAGGAATCTCGTGGTGTAGAAGGGCTCGAAAAAGAAGCTTCCGGGCAGCCTCATCAATCCCGCAGCCCGTGTCGGTCACCTCGAGAAAGACAAACCGTCCTGGCACACACTGGCTCTCCTCCACCGCATTTGCCTTCAGACGCTCCTCGTCACAATCCTCGACACCGGTTCTCACTGCGATGGACCCCTTATTTGACCCTATGGCCTCGAGGGAATTCGTGATCAGGTTTATGACCACCTGCTGTATCTGATTGGCGTCGGCATTGATCCCGGGAAGGTCTGACGCTCCATCGAAACGCATCTCGACATTGTCACCGGCAGATGTCGCGCACAGGGCAAGGCCCGTCTGCATGACCCCGTTTACATCAACCTTCTTCTTCACGGAGATGACGGATTTGCCCGCGTAGGCCAGCATCTTGGCAGTGAGGTCGGCAGCCTTCTTTGACGCATCAAGGGCCCCATCAATATAAGAGGTCGTGACGGGCAGTCCATTCTTCACCTCCATCTGCGCGATCTCGAGTCCTGCCTGGATGACGGTGAGAATGTTGTTGAACTCATGGGCCAACCCGCCCGCCAGCACCCCGAGGCTCTCGAGTTTCTGGGAATGGAGGATCTTCTTTTCCATTTCCAGCCGGTCCTTCTCGGCCGCCCGCTGCGCGCTGATGTCCCTGACCGATGCCTGGAGCACCTCTTTCCCCCGATAGGTCATTCTGGAGAGCAGGACGTGGGTGGGAAACTCTGTCCCGTCCGTTCTCCTGTGGGTCCACTCGAAGAAATGCAGCCCTTTCCTCAGTGCGACATCCGCCATTTCCATTGCCTTGACGACGGACGGGGAACCGTCCGGCTGATACTCCGGTGACCCGTCGGTCACCTTCAGCTTCATGAATTCTTCCTTGTCGGGAATACCAAACATCCGCATCGCCGCCGGATTCACGTCGATGAGGGTCAGGTCGGTCGAAAGGACGAACAGGGCATCACCGAAGGTGTCAAAAAGGGTTCTGTAGCGCTCTTCACTCTCCCTGAGAGAGTCCTCCGCTTCTTTTCGTTTCTTCTCTTCCGCCAGGATCCTCCAGGCCCGTGCTCCGAAATAGGACGATGGGACGCCGAAGACGATAAGGATGCCAAAGATGATAAGCAGTCTCGTCCTGAACCTTGCCACCGCCCCGACCACCTCCCCGTCGGGCGTGGCCACAACGATGGACCAGTAGGTATTGACCACGTTGATGGGCAGATACACGGCATGTTTCACCCCTGTCATCACCGTTTTGCCCCGGATCATATTGTATTCGTACGTGGTTGTACCCTGCCTGCCCTTTATCATCTCCCGCGCCATGGCGATGATGGACGGAAAGTCCTTGCAGTTCTCGAACACCGACCTTCCGATGTGGCCCGGCACCGGGCAATAGAGCTCGATCCCCTCCTTCGTGACAAGCCAGGCGTACCCGTCACCGCCGATCCGTATGTCTTCGAGATAGCCCCTCGCGATACTCTCGAAGCGGATGAGAACACCGAGGCTCCCTCTGAACACCCCTCCCTCGAAGACAGGCACGTGGAGCGCGACTGCCCTGAAACCCTGCACCGCTGTGAAGACGTCGCTCAGCACAGGCTTGTGCGTCGTCATGATCTCCCTGATGTGGGACTGACGGGAGATGTCCTGACCGATGCTCCTTCGGTTGTAGGGAACGGTATGCACGATACGGCCCGCCGCATCGACCCTGGTGACGGCCACGACGGTGTCAGACAGGGCCTTGTACAGCGTCTGCATGCTCATCCTGCCCTCGCTGTCAAAGATCACCATGTGTCCCTGTGCGGCGTTCCTGACGAGCATTCCCGTATGGAAGCGGAAGAACTCTTCGATGCCCTTCTTTGTCTGACGGGCGATGAGAAGCTGCTGATCGTTAAGGTTGCGGATGGCGTCCTTTTTGGCCTCGTTATAGAAGAGGCCAAAAAGCACTGCGCAAAGGAGGATAACACACAGGAAAAGAACGAGCCAGTATCGGTATTTCACCCTGCATCCTATGAACCGACGAGTTCAAAGAAACGGCAATAAAGCATAGGACAATAATGAAATAATAAAAGAAGTCCCGATATTCGTCAAGGGGCCGGTGCGTGGCCCCGGGCTCACGGTGCCTGCCGGCGAGCCTGTCGTCGCGGCCTGGCTGCCTTCCCCCCCTGTCAGGACCTTCTGACGTGTCCCCTTCCCGACAGCTTGTACGTGGTCCGCCGCTTGCTTACCACCTTCACCGCCATGGTGAACTCATCCTCGGGGGACAGGGGGGCGTGGCGCTTTATCTCTGTCTTCGCGTAGGCCTGTATGTCTCTGAGCTTGCCCATCTCCGTGGGGAGCACCAGCGTGAAGGCATGTCCCGTCTTTCCCATCCTGGCGGTCCTGCCTATCCTGTGAACATAATACTCGTCATCGCGGGGGACATCATAGTTGATGACGGCCTCGACATCGTTCACATCTATTCCGCGGGCCGCGACATCGGTGGCGACGAGAATGGTGGAATGGCCTTTCCGGAACTTCGACATCACCCGGTCCCTCTGAGACTGCGCCAGGTCACCGTGGATGGCCTCCGTGTCATAACCCAGGGCCTTGAGATCACGCGCCACCTGGTCGACACACCTCTTCGTGTTGCAGAAGACGAGAGATGAAGAGAAATTGTACGTATCTACAACCTTCCGGAGGAGATTGAGCTTCCTGCCGGGCCGCACCTCGATATAGCTCTGCTCCACCTCCGCCACTGTCAGCTCTTCACCGACAACTCTCACGACGGAAGGGTTCTTCTGATACTTTGCCGCGAGCCTTCGGATGCTCTCCGGCATGGTCGCGGAAAAAAGAAGGGTCTGCCGGTTCGGGGATGTCGCGTCGAGGATGGTCTCGATATCCTCGAGGAACCCCATGTTGAGCATCTCGTCGGCCTCATCGAGCACGACCTTCGTAACGGTCCCCAGCTTGATCGTCCTGCGTCTCATATGGTCGATCATCCTGCCCGGGGTTCCGACCACGATGTGGACCCCCTTCTTCAGGCTTGCGATCTGGGTCCGAATGGATTGCCCCCCGTAAACGGGGGCAATAATGATGTCCTTCCTGTACCGCGCCAGTTTTCTCAGCTCACCCGCCACCTGAACCGCCAGCTCACGGGTCGGGCAGAGGATAAGGGCGTCCGTCTGCCTTGTCCTCGCGTCGAGGAGCTCGATGAGGGGAATGCCAAAAGCGGCCGTCTTCCCCGTGCCGGTCTGTGCCTGGCCTATGATGTCCATGCCTTCAAGAACAAGGGGTATTGATTGCTCCTGGATGGGGCTCAATTCGCTGAACCCCATGGTGTCCAGGGCCTTTTGCACCATTTTGGACAGATGTAACTTTTCGAATCTCGTTTCCTGCATGCACTCTCCGTAAAATAATATTGCGCCGCTTATGCCCGCCCGGCATTCGACCATTTTCTTCTTGTTGGATCATGGCAAAGCTGAGAGGATACAAACAACTTGCCTTATATTACCACAAAAATATTGAAAAAAACACCAATTAAAGGATAACTGCAGGTTTCACGCTTCAGGTTTCAAGGAGAGAATAACGTGAAACCGCTTCTATTTCCCGTATCTCTTGTGCAACTCCTCCTCCAGGCCTCTTAAGGCCTCGTCGGCCTTCTTGCCGCCGATGTTCGTCATGAGGACCATGCCGAAATCAGTCCTGGGATCGAGGACAATATGAGCAAGGTTCATGCCGTTCGATCCGGCGTGAGTGAGAAAGGGGCCTTTTGCCCAGGGATATTCCCTTTCCCCCCAGCCGAGCGCGTAGCGTCCCCCTGAGGGCGTCCCGGGGGCGGCGTCTTTCCCGGGGGGAATGTCAACCACGGGTGTGGTCAGCCTGGCGAGCGTTTCAGCGCGCACAAGACCGGGGCCGCGCTTGCCCCTTCCCAGGTTCCAGATGGCCCACCTGGCAAAGTCCTGCAGGGACATGTGCACGGTGCCGGCCGGTCCCAGAACGAGAGGATTGTCGGCGTTCGGCCCGGCGAGCATGGGTTTTGCATTGCCGTCAACGATCTTGTGCGGGAGCGGGGCGTCTATCGTTCCCACCGTCGACTGAGGACCGAAACCAGCGCTGCGAAGCCTCAAGGGAACGAATACCCTCTCCAGCATAAGCTCTTCCCAGGATCTGCCGGCCACCCGCTCGATCATTGCCCCGGCTATCATGTACCCTATGTTCGAGTATGCAAACTGCTTCCGGGGTGCGGCCGCGATGGGTTGCGTCAGGAATTTCGACAGCATCCAGTAGCGCAGTCCCCTGAGGTCCAGGTCTCCCTGTTCGAAGGATCCCTGGAGGAGCTTGCCGAACCTTTCGCCATCGTCCAGTATCCCGCTGGTATGGGATAGAAGCCCCTCCAGTGTCACCTGGCCCCAGCCGGCAGCGAGTGTCTTCTTCAACTCAGGGAATATCTCCTCCACCTTCGAATCCCAGCGAAGTTTCCCCGCCTCCACGTACATAGCGGCAAGAAGCGCCGTCATCGCCTTCGTATCGGAGCCGATGTGAAAACGGTCTCCTGTCGTCACGGGGATCTGCTGTCCCGCCGCCTTCGTGCCGACGGCCCCCATCGCCTGGATCTTCCCGTCCCTGACAACCGCAGCGCCAAGCGCCGGAAGATCGTATTTGTCGAGGTAGGGCTCCAGAATGACCTCCAGCGCGGAAGGGCCTTTGGCCATCTTCGGCCTCTCATACATGACCCTCTGGGCACGGGCATTCCCGGACGTCAGGATCGCAAGAACGGCAGCACAAATGAGGCAACACAAGAGGCGCAGCATTTTCTTTCTTCTTGTCATGGGACGATCTCCTTTCGTCGGAACGAATTCCGGCAATCACTCTACCGGACAGAACGATAATAGCCAACTGCGACCAAGGGTTCAAGGATAAAGACAGTTCCAGGTTCCAGGTTAAAGACAAATACGGTACAGGGTTCAGGACTCTGAGCCGGAACGTGGTACCTGCAACGGTTTTTCCCCTGAAACCTGGAACCTGGAACCTGAAACTGTCTTTACCGGCTTCTTATCCTTTGACTTGCCCGCCTGAAAGCACATATACTTCACAGGTATTCACAGCATCGGGCATACCACGACAAAGAGGTCCACATGGAACTGGAACAAACATTCATGAATTTTCTGCTGCACCACCAGGAAAGGCACAACCGGACGTATCATTTCCTCATTCTCATGGACGCCATAATCAGCGCGGCAAAGCATATTGAGCATTACTACATCACCGGGGCCCTGAAGGGAAACCTCGGATGCACCGACAGGGTGAACGTTCAGGGAGAAGACGTGATGCAGATGGATGACATCGCCCACGAGATCATCATCCACTATCTCAAGACGACAGGCCGCGTCATAAGGGCCGTCAGCGAGGAATCGAAGGACATCATCCCTCTCGACGAAAAGGGTGGCCGGTACTTCATCTATTTCGACCCCCTCGACGGCTCGTCCAATGTCGCCCACGGCCTTCCCGTGGGTTTTCTCTTCGGGATAGCGAAGCGCAACCTCGACGGCCCCGAAGACTTTCACCTGAGGGCGGGAAAAGACTACATCGCAGCCGGCATGTTCGTCATCCCCACCGGCACCCTGACCATCGCCTTCCGCGAAGCGGGGACCTGGCGCTTCCATATCGACGAAACCATGAACTATGTCAAACCCGTCAGGATCATCCTGCCCGACACCCCCGACACCTGGGAGCTGTCCTTCAATGCGACGAACCGCTACACCTACCGGAAAGAGGTCCGGGACTGGGTGCGGCAGAATGAAAGGCGCTACACTTTCCGCTATCTCGGGGCCCTTGCGGGCGACTTTCACCGGATCCTCACGCGGGGAGGGATGTTCATGTATCCCGCCATCGTCAACCATCCCGACCCGAAGAAGCTAAGGCCTGAGGGCAAGCTCCGCCTCATGTACGAGGCATCCGTGGTGGCCTTCATGTGCAGGGAGGCGGGGGGTCATGCCGTTAACGAGCACGGCACCCCGATCCTCGACATAGAACCGAAGGACCACCATCAAAGGACAGCCCTGTACGTGGGGTCGAAACCGCTGGTGGAGGATATTGCCAGAGTATTGGAAGGCGGGTGATAGATGATACAGGTTATGGGTAATGGGTTATGGGAAGAAGACGGTTGGAACCGTTGGAGCCGGAAGGGAATGATGACCGAGGTCCTTCCCATAACCTAATACCTGTTTCCCGGAACCCTTTTTTGATATAATGATTTCAATTCACGATCAGAGAGAAGGATGATGAAACGCAGGGCATTTACAGTGCGCAGGTCGAGCCGGCCGGTGAAGAAGGAGATCACGGGGTCCATCGGGGACATCGTAAGGGAGATCACCCGGGACAGGGATGTCAGGAACGAGCAGTACCGTGAGCAATCGCTGAAGATGCACGGCCTCATGTGCGCGAGGTGCGGCAGGGAATTTGACCACACAGACAGGCACCTCCTCACCGTGCACCACAAGGACGGCAACCACAACAACAACCCGCCCGACGGGTCGAACTGGGAGAACCTCTGCACCTATTGTCACGACGACGTCCACGGCAGGAACTTCTTCGCCGATGAAGAGGAAGGAAAAAAGTAAGAAGGAGGACGGGAATGAAGAAAGTGATCCTGGGCATATCCGTGGTCTTTTTGAGCGCCCTTTTCTCTCTTGCGTGCCTTGCCGCGGACCCCGAGAAGACCCTGCTTGACGAGGTAACGAACAGGACCGCGGCGACGCTCAAGAAGATCGATGCCGACCTTTCAAAGACGGCGCGGGCCGTCGGCGAGGGCCTCTCACCCGGCGCCAACATGAGACAGGCATTGCGCGACCTCTGTTCCGGCAAGAGTTACTCCATCGATTGCGCCTTCATCAACACGAAGGGGGTCATGGAGATCATCGAACCCGAGAAGTACCGCAAGCATGAAGGCGCAAGCATAAAGGACCATGCCGTGGTGGTCCGTATCCACAAGACCCGCAAGCCTGTCTTCAGCGAGCTTTTCACGTCGGTCGAGGGATTTCAGAGCATAGCGGTTCAATACCCCGTCTTCAATCAGAAGAGAGAGTTTGCCGGCTCCGTAAGCCTTCTCATGTCGCCGGAGAGCATGGTTCAGGAGTCCCTCAAGGGCCTGAAACCCGGCGCGGGCGCGGGCATCGTCATCCTCCAGCCCGACGGCACCAACGTCTACACTTCCGACCCCTCCCAAACCCGGCTCAATGTCCTGAAAAGCACCGAATACAAAGGCTTCCATGAATTGCGCGAAATGGGCGAACGCATCGTCAAGGAAAGGGAAGGGACGGCAACCTACCGTTACGTGAAGCCCGGCTCGGAAAAAGTCGTGAAGAAGTCGGCCGTCTGGAAGACCCTCCCCTTCTATGACAACTACTGGCGGATCGTAATAACGACAGAAAAACGGTAAGAAAACCGTTTCAGGTTTCAGGTCTCAGGCTCCAAGCCAAAGACAAAGACGGAAAGCTTCCGGTAGGACCGGGCCATGCATTACCCCCCACGCCACCACAAATCCAGAGAACCGTCTCTCGTTCTTCCAACCTGAAACTTGAAACCTGAAACTTGGAACCGTCTTCTAGTCTCTGAACATGAAGAATACCGCCCCTGCCATGAGGGCGAAGGCGATGAGGTAGTTCCATCTGAACTCTTCCTTGAGATACAGAAGGGAGAACACGGCGAAGACAACGAGGGTGATGACCTCCTGGATGATCTTCAACTGTGCCGCCGAGAACTGGTAATGGCCGATGCGGTTCGCGGGGACCTGGAAGCAATACTCGGCGAAGGCGATGAGCCAGCTCACGAGTATCACCTTCCACAGGGAGGAATTCTTGTATCGCAGATGCCCGTACCAGGCAAAGGTCATGAACACGTTGGAAACGGTCAGAAGCATTATGGTCTTCATTTCTTTCTCCCGATGATACCGTTGCAGTAATATACAAGAATCGGGGACGGGTGTGAAGGAAAAACACCAACCGATTTAGATTGAAAAAATCCAACGATTGCGCGACAATGGATACTCAGGGATCAAAATAAAACCTCATCGGAGCACACGTGAAAGAGCAGAAGAACCCGTACGACATCATGCATTTCGAAGCCCTGGGGCCTGAGGCCCGGCACCTCGAAGAGGAGATACAGAGAGCGATCGCCGGCAAGGAGATCCCGGAGGGGCACAGATACCTCATCACCCCGAAGAACCTCCAGGAATACCTCAGGGACAATCCCGGGACGATCCTCCCGGAGATCGTCACCACGAAAACGCATTCCGTCCTCCCCGAGCAGTATCTCGAAGGGGCAAGGAAAAGCGTGATAACCCGCAGCGCCGGGTACGACCATTTCGAGCACCTCGCCGACAGGGTCAACATCGCCTCACTGAGAGAGTATTGCGTCAACGCCGTCGCCCAGACGGCCATGAAGTTCCTCTACGCCACCGCCGGCGAGTTGAACCACTACTCCCTCAACACCGTCACCTTCGAAAGGAAGGATTCCCGTGCCTTCATGGAACTCGACAGACAAAGGACGCTGACGGTGTTCGGTGTCGGCAAGATAGGCAAGAGGACATACGAGCTCGCCGGGGCCAACGGTCTGACCGTGCAAGGGGTCGATATCAGGCAGGACGAGCTCGATAAGCTCTACGGCGGCACCGTGCGGTTCGTTTCGAAAGAGGAGGCCATCCGGTCAAGCGACATCATCGTCAACGCCATGAACCTAACAAGGAACCCGGAGAGCAGGTTCTACAACGTGGGCTACTTCTCGAAAAAATATCTCTCCCAGGCGAAGAAAAACCTCATCTTCATCAATGTGACGCGCGGGGAGATCGCTCCCGAATCGGCGCTTCTCGACCTCTACCGGTCGGGGAAGATAACGGGGATAGGCCTTGACGTCTTCAGCAGTGAATCACAGTTCTCGGCGCTGCTCCTCGGACAGCCGGGGGAGACCGACGCCAACCTGCTTGCAGCCAAGGCTCTCGTGGAGAAGTCCATCGACAGAAGCTCCAACATCTACGTCCAGCCCCACCAGGGGTTCAATTCCGACATCGCCGCCCTGACGAAGGCCGTCGAAGCGGTCAAACACGTTGCTGCGTGGTACAGGAACGGCAAAGAGCGTTTCGACGAGCAGCTCCCCTATTATTGACAGCGGGAAAGAATAGCTGGAAGTATTCATCGTAGAAAACTATTATGATGATATTTCATAACGCTGTTAAGCACTATTGTCGCAGGCACTTGTCTTTTTATAGTCATCCATGCCGCGGCCCGGCAACGGTGCGGACGGGATAGGCCGGAGGAAGACGATGCCAGGACCTATCGTATCATGCCCCCTCCGGCAGGATATGCCTTACCGGAACCGCCGACAATTTACTTGTAAGTTCGACAGTATGATATTATACTGTCCTCACACATTGATGTGTTCCCCTCAACGGCCCCGAGGGCTTAAGCAAGCATACCGAACAAAGAAGTTCACCCAAAGTCAATGTTTACGGACTGAACAAACCTTTCCATAGATAGGCGGAAAGTGTTATTATACGGCTTTGTCCGGTCCAACTTGTGAGGAGGATTAAAATGGAACTGACAGAAATATTTGGATCCAACGTCTTCAACGATAAGGTCATGAAGCAGCGCCTGCCGAAGGAGGTCTATAAGGCCCTCCGGAAGACGATCCAGCAGGGCACACCTCTTCGGCCGGACGTGGCCGACGTGGTGGCCAACGCGATGAAAGACTGGGCCATCGAGAAGGGTGCGACCCACTATACGCACTGGTTTCAGCCCTTGACGGGAATCACCGCCGAGAAGCACGATTCTTTCATCTCCCTCGCCCCCGACGGCAGCGTCATCATGGAGTTCTCCGGCAAACAGCTCGTCCAGGGCGAGCCCGACGCCTCGTCCTTCCCCAGCGGCGGCCTGAGGGCCACCTTCGAGGCACGGGGATACACCGCCTGGGATTGCACATCTCCCGCCTTCCTCAAGGAAGATGAGAGCGGCAACGTGACGCTCACCATCCCCACGGCCTTTTACTCCTACCGCGGAGAGGCCCTCGACAAGAAGACCCCGCTTTTGCGCTCCATGAAGGCCCTGTCGCGGCAGGCCCTGAGGGTTTTGAAGGCCCTCGGGAACACGACGTCCATGAACGTGACGTCCACCGTGGGCCCCGAGCAGGAGTACTTCCTCGTCGACAAGAAATATTACATGGAGCGCCTCGACCTGCTGCTCGCCGGCCGCACCATCTTCGGCGCACCCGCGCCCAAGGGCCAGGAGCTCGAGGACCAGTATTTCGGCGCCATCAAGGACCGCGTCTCCGACTACATGCACGACCTTGACGTGGAACTCTGGAAGATGGGCATCACCTCCAAGACGAAGCACAACGAGGTGGCCCCGGCGCAGTACGAGATGGCCCCTATCTTCGACACCACGAACATAGCGACCGATCACAATCAGCTCGTCATGGAGACCATGCAGAAGGTCGCCTTCCGGAACGACCTCGTTTGCCTTCTCCACGAAAAACCCTACGCCGGCATCAACGGGTCGGGCAAGCACAACAACTGGTCCCTCTCGACGAGCGACGGACAGAACCTGCTGGAGCCCGGCAGCACGCCCAATGAGAACGTCCAGTTCCTCCTCTTCCTCTGCGCCATGATCAAGGCCGTCGACACCCACGCCGATATCCTGCGGGCGACCTGCGCCACGGCGGGGAACGACCATCGCCTTGGCGCCAATGAGGCCCCGCCCGCGATCATCTCGATCTTCATGGGCGAGGAGCTCACGGAGATACTCGAGAAGATCGCCAAAGGCGAAAAGACCACATCCAGGGGCGAACAATTCGTCGGCGTCGGCGTCGACACACTGCCGATAATACCCAGGGACAACACTGACAGGAACAGGACCTCGCCCTTCGCCTTCACCGGCAACAAGTTCGAGTTCAGGATGGTAGGCTCCGCGCAGTCCATAGCAGGCTCGAACGTGGCCCTGAACACCATAGCCGCCGAGGCCCTCGATGAGATCGCCACGAGGCTGGAAAAGGCCAGGGACAAGAATGCCGAGGCAGCCGCGATCATAAGGGACACCTGGAAAAAGCACAGCCGGATCATCTTCAACGGGAACAACTACTCCGAAGAGTGGGTGGCGGAAGCCGAAAAAAGAGGCCTCCCGAACGTTGCCAACACCGTCGATGCGCTCAAGGCATTGGTGACGGACAAGGCCGTCAAGCTCTTCGAAAAGTACGATGTCCTCTCCCGCAAGGAACTCCATTCCCGCTACGACATCTACGTCGAGACCTACTCGAAGCAGATAAATATCGAGGCCCGCGTCGCCATCGATATGACCAGGAAACAGTTCATTCCCGCAGCCCTCGAATACGCGACCTTCCTCGCGGATTCCATCGATGATCTGAAGTCCGTCAAGGGACCCGCCGCTGTCCCCGAAGATATCCTGAAGAAACTCACCGTTGTCCTCAATTCGGCGTACAAGAACCTCGGCAAGCTGGAAGCTGCTGTCGAGAAGGCGCAGGCTATCGGCACCACCGTGAAGCAGGCCGAGAGCTACCGCGACAAGGTCTTCACGACAATGCAGGCCTTGAGGGGCGATATCGACAGCCTGGAGATGCTGATCCCCGCCGATACGTGGCCCGTTCCGACGTACGCGGACCTCCTTTTCAAACTCTAAGGCTGAAGGACAGACACAAAAGGCCGGTCCCTTTGTTGGGACCGGCCTTTTTCATTTCAGGACAACCTTCAGGGACGTGTTGCGGCATGAAGGACAATGCGCGCGTCGACGACACACAACTCGCTGCCGCTGCCCTTCAGGGGATTGATGTCGATCTCGCCGATGACGGGAAAATCGGAGACGAGGCGGCCAAGACGCTCCAGGTGGTCTGCGAGACGCTCCACGGAGAGCTGCCTTTGGCCCCGCACGCCCTCCAGGATCGGATAGGAACGAATGCCTTTTACCATCCCGCGGCATTCCTCCCCGGCAAGAGGGGCAAGGGCGAAGGTGACGTCCCTGAGCACCTCGGTATATATCCCGCCGAGCCCGAACATGATGAGGTGGCCGAGGTCGCCGGCACGGCTTGCCCCCAGGATAACCTCCGTGCCTTCCACCATGGGCTGAATGAGGGCACCGCGCGCGTCCTTGATGCCCGTCAGGTCATGCCAGGCCCGTTCGGCCGCGGCGGCATCCGTGATGCCGAGCTTCACACCGCCGAGGTCGCTCTTGTGCAAGGGCCCGAGAACCTTCATGGCCAGGGGGTACCCCATCCTCCCGCAGGCCTCTTTCATCTCCTCGAGGGACACGGCCTCTGCCTGCGGCGGAAAGACAAACCCTGCTCCTTCCAATACCTCCTTCACGATTCCTGCCGGCAGGACGCCCGTGCATCCCTTCAACGCATTCCCTATCCTCGCGGGATCGTAGTTGTCGATCTCCCCGGCCGGCTCGAGTATCTCCCGGCGATGAAGCACCTTGCCCAACGCACTCCCCAGGTTCACCTCATCGGTAAAGCAAAAGTTGCCGTCTCCCGTGAACTCCGCGATGGGTTCCGTGCAGGTCGTGACGGAACTGAGCGTGGGGATGACGGGGATGGGACATGCCTTCATCGCCCGGGCCACCTCGCGGTATATCTCCCTGTTGGGATACATCCCCGGGTTCCCCACCTGGATGGCTATAACGTCTATCCCGGCGCGCTCTTCTTCGGCGAGGACCTCGAACACCTCCCGTATCTGGGAGGCGGTCCTCGACGGAAGACAGTCGATGGGATTCATAACGGAGCTTTCGGAGGGAAGTATGCCGTGCAGCCTTCGCCGCGTCCTCTCCCCGAGGATGGGCAGGACAAACCCCTGCCTTTCCAGTTCGTCCGTAAGCATGACGCCCGGGCCGCCGGCATCGGTAATGACACAGGCACGGTTGCCCTTAAGCCGTCCGCCCGTGCCCTGAAGGGCGCAGGCGACGTCGATCATCTCCATCTTGCTCTTCACCCGTATGATGCCTGCCTTGTTGAAAAGGGCCTCTACGGCAGCGTCGTCGGTGGCCATGGCCCCGGTGTGGCTCGCCGCCGCCCGGGCGCCCGACACGGAGACACCCGATTTGATGCCCACGATGGCACACCCCTTTTGTGTCAGGCTGCGCGCGTGTCTGAGGAGAAGCCCCGGTTTTCTCAGGGACTCAAGGTAGAGCATCAGGATGGGGGAACCCTCGACATCGTAGTTCTCGTCATAAAGGGCGATGAGGTCCTCAACGCCGGTCTGTATGGAGTTCCCCACGTTCACAACGTTGCAGAAGGCAAGGCCCCTGAGGACGGCCTGCTCCATGACAAGGTCGACGGTGGCGCCCGAACCGCTTATGAAGTCGATGGACCGGGGCTTCAACTCAGGGATGATGCCCGCGAATTTCCCGCTGTAATGGGAAGTCATGAAGCCGGAGCAGTTGGGACCGATGATGGTCATCCCGTGATTCCCGGCGATCGCCAGAAGGCGCTTCTCCTCTTCCCTGCCTTTCTCGTCCTTCTCGCCGAAACCCGCCGAGAGGATGACGACGGCCCTCGTCCCCTTCCGGCCGAGGTCCTCGAGGGCCCCTGCTACCAGGGTGGCGGGAATGGCGATGATGCCAAGCTCCGGCGGACCGGGCAGGTCCGGCACCGAGGCAAAGGTGGGAAGGCCCTTTACGCTGCCGCCGGGGTTCACGACCCAGAGCGTCCCCCGGTAATGGTGGTCCACGATATTGGCCAGGACCTTCCCGCCGGGCTTCGCAAGGTTCTCGCTTCCACCCACGATGGCAATGCTTTGCGGCCTGAAGAGCGCGTCATACACAGACGGAGATTTGCGGTCGTTCATGCTTCTTCCTTTCTGATCCCTGTCGGTCGGGCAGTCCGTCGTCCCGGAGACAACGGCCGACCAAAGCATAACACGATTGGACAATGAAGTTTATGCCCTTCGTGAGACAGACTGGCAGTAAGGTCCTCACAACACCGGGCTATCCGTCGCGCGGTGATTCCTCTCTCTCACCCGCACGTGGCCCGTCCCCGGCCTTGAGGGTTGAATACAGCTTGTCCCTGCATTCCGGGCAGATCCCATGGCTGAACGTGATGTCCGCGTGGTCCTTCATGTACGCTTCCAGTTGTTTCCAGTAACCCTGGTCGTCCCGGATCTTCTTGCATGACGAACATATGGGAATGATGCCCCTCAATGTCTTGATCTCATCGACAGACCTCAGCAGATCGTCCTCCACCCTCTGAAAATTCAGGGTGATGAGGCCGAGGATGGACAGAACGTTCAATGTGGCAAAAATGACAAAGCTCATCCCCTGGACGAGGGACGGCGACATCAACTCGCCCATGGTCCGTTCAAAAAGCACCGTAAGGACTATCCTCGCCATCAACCAGAATACGAAGGCGCCGACAGCCACGGTCAAGAACCAGTTCATATTGCGCAGGAGGACGGGCACCCGTCTCGTTACGATCCAGCCTACCCAGATGCCGTAGGGGATCATGACGGCCGAGAATATCACGATGCGGATGCTCACACTGGGAATTACATAGGTGAAGTAGAACGACGTGACCAGAAGGAATGCCAGTGACATCACCTGAATCCACGTCCTTTGAACCCCGCCGACAAAGGCCGTGGCTCCGCGTGTCAGAAGGACAAGGTAGAGGGCAATGAACAGGTTCGCTCCGACAACGGATAGGACATCCGGTATATGGCCCCTCAAGGCCAGAAGCAGCATTCCCGCCGTGTGGAAGGATACGCCGCACAGCCATGACCCAAAACCGGGATATGTCTTGCGGGCAACGTAGATGTACGCCATGGGAACACAAAGGATGGCGCTGACGACGGCGGACATAAAGGCAAGGGTCCTTACGTTGAGGTACTCGCCCATATATCCTTATCCTTGCCCTGCCGAACCTTTCATCTCAATACGCCACACCTGCGGCCCGTCTCCTCACAGGTCTCCTCTTGAGGTGAACCTTCCCGTCTTCGGCATGACCAGGCGATGGAAATCGCTGTAAGCGAGTCTTATGAGCTCTGTGTGAGAGCCCGCGTTGAAGGCGATGGTCTCATCCTTCGCAAGTTCCTCGGCCGCGAAGACATCCATCCCGTAAAGATTTCCAAAAGGGGGCATGGCGCCTATCTCGCACTCGGGGAATTTGTACCTGAACTCATCCTCCGTCGCCAGTTCGACCTTCTGTCCTCCCGTCACTCCCTTGAGGAGGCCGAAATCCACCTTCTGCGACGCTGGGACGACAGCCATCGCCATCTTACCGTCTACCTTGATCATCACCGTCTTGGCCAGTTCCTTTCCCGGGATGTGTGCTGAGGCCGCTATCTCCTGGGACGTAAAGGCCTGAGAATGAGCTATGGTGACGTATTTTACATCGTTCCCGTTGAGGAACTCCTTCAGCTTTCGCACCGGCATGGCCCACCTCCTGGCGAATCGTGTATCTTTCCTGCTCCTACAGTATACACTGAAACCGCCCTTTTGCTAACCACTCCGCGTAACCCGCCCGGCACATCGGCCACCTTCGGGTCCACGACGCGGCTTGACGCTATCTCATGCATGTCGGGTCTCGTGGTGTCCTGGATGCCCGGGAATTGCCCGTGAGGTAGAACTTCACGGGGGGGCGGCAGCACGGCGGCACGAGAGAATAGACGCTCCGTCACGTCTCGAACAATAAGCCCCAAAGCAAAATTTCTTAAGAATATCCTTATACCGTCCGATAAATCAATCGATAGGGGTCGTAGGCATCCATCTCGTCAACTCAGCAGATCCACACACCAAAATCATTGAGGGAGGAATTATGAGAAAGATGAGTTTCGCAGTGGTCTGCACGGTCTTCTTCGCACTGGCATGTTTCGTCATGGCCGGCCACGTCCAGGCTGCCGGCAACACCGCCGAGGCAAAGGCCCTCGTCGACAAGGCGGTCTCCTACGCCAAGGCAAACGGCAAGGACAAGACGGTGGCCGAGATCAGCAAGCCCAAGGGTCAGTTCGATAAGGGAGATATCTATGTCTTCGCCTATGACATGACGGCGACGGTCATCGCACACCCCAAGAACCCCAAGATCATCGGCAAGAACCTTCTCGAGGTCCCCGATCCTGACGGGAAGTTCTTCAGGAAGGACGTGATAAGCCAGGCAAAGTCAAAGGGCAGCGGCTGGGTGGATTACAAGTACCTGAACCCGGAAACAAAGAAGATCGAGCCCAAGACAACGTATTTCGTGCGCTCCGGCGACATGATCCTCTGCGCGGGAGCCTATAAATAGCAGGCCGCGGGGGACGGGAATCGGGTGAGGGTTCCCGTCCCTTCCAGGCACAAGGGGGGAAAGATGAGACAAATGATCTCAAACCTGAAGATGCAGAAAAAACTCCTGCTACCTCCGCTTACCGTCATCATCTTCCTTGTCATCTTCGGAGTTATCTCCTTTATAGGGATGGCGAGCCAGAGGGCGACGATAAACGAGATCTATACCAACCGTTTTCAGGGCTACCAGACGGTCTCCTCCATATTCAGCGACATCAAGGAAGTCCACTCGAACACGTACAAGGTGCTCAGCTGGTCGAGCGCCGATTTTCTCAGGCAGAACGTCGAAAAACTCTCGAAACATGTCTTCAAGACGATAGATGAAACGAGCGCCCTTATGGAGAAGATTGGGGGCTCGGGCAAGCTGTCGGAGGCGCAGAAGAAGCTCTACGCCGCATCCGTGACGTCGCTGAAGGCATACAGGGAGTCCGTCGACAAGGTCATAGACATGTGCGGCAGCGATTTCAGTCTTGCGACAACGCTGATGTTCCAGGCGGACAAGAGATTCGACGAGCTCAACAAACACCTCCAGGAACTTCTTGCCCTGGAGAACAAACTGGGCCGGGAAAGCTACGACGCGTCACTCACAACGTATAAAAGGGTCATCATGATCTTCATGGTCGTTATCATCGTGGCCATTGTCGCGTCCCTCTTCCTCAGCATCACGCTCACGCGTTTCGTGCTCGCCCCCATCAGGCGCACCGTTGAGGTCATCGGCGAGATATCGGATGGAGACCTCACCAGGAGAATCAATGTCGATTCGAGGGACGAGATCGGCGGGATGGCGGACAAGTTCAACGCCTTCGTGGAAAACCTCCACGAGACGGTCACCAAGGTGGCCGAAAGCAGCGACAGGGTCGCTTCCGCCGCTGACACCCTCGACAGTAATTCGGGTCAAATGGCGACAGGCGTCGAGCAGGCGGCTAACCAGATAAACAGCGTGGCCACGGCAAGTGAAGAGATGTCGACAACGTCGATGGAGATCTCCCAGAATTGCACCAAGGCCGCGAAAAGCTCGGAAAAGGCCAACACCTCCGCCGTATCGGGAGGGACCATCATCAGAGACACCGAAGAGGTCATGAACAGGATCAACGTGAGGGTCAAGGAATCGGCCGAGATCATCAAGAAACTCGGTGAGCGCTCCGACCAGATCGGCGTCATAGTCGAGCTCATCAACGAGATCGCCGACCAGACGAACCTTCTCGCCCTCAACGCGGCAATAGAGGCGGCACGGGCCGGGGAACACGGCCGCGGCTTCGCCGTTGTCGCAGACGAGGTCAAGAAACTCGCCGAGCGAACGACGGACGCAACCCAGGAGATCGAAAAGACCATCCAGTCCATGCAGAGGGAGACAAAGTCGGCCGTCGCCTCCATGGAACAGGGCGTCAAAGAGGTGGAGGTGGGAACAACTGAAACGAGCAAGTCCGGTATCGCCTTGAAGGATATCCTGGAACAGATCGGCATCGTCGCGGCCGAAGTGAACCAGATAGCGGTCGCATCGGAACAACAAACAGCGACTACAAATGAAATAACGAACAACATCCACCAGATATCGATGGCCATGCAGGAGACGGCGAGGAACATACAGGGCAACGCCGGTGCAGCTTCCCAGATGGCAAGCCTCTCGAAGGAGCTCCAGGGCATCGTGAACCGTTTCAGGCTGTAGCAGCGCACGCTTTCCAAGAAACAGGACCCATGGGCTCCCCGGCCCATGGGTCTTATTATCTTCTTGCAATAGACCCGCGGGCTATAGGAAAATACAGCAGGATGATTTCTTCCGGTCGGACCACCATCGAGGAGGCAAGCATATGAGACCATTCGATACAGACAAGGCCGCAACAGGGTCGCGGCCGCACATTTGCCGCCTGGCATGCCCTGCCCTCCTGGCGGTCCTGTGCCTCCTTATATCCGTGCCCGATGCGGCGGCTCAGCGCAAGCCGACACCGGCCAGCGCGTCGCAGCCGTCGGGGGAGCTGGCAAAGCTCAAACAGGAAAAGGACGAGATCAGGGCTGCCCGCCTCAAGCTCTTCCAGGACCAGAGCAACTTTCACGGTGAGTACTTCAAACCCCTGGACCGGCTCAGAAAACAGCTCGACATTCAGCAGGCAGACCTCTACGAGGAATGCTCCGGAGACAAGTACGGCAAGAACCAGCAGTACTGCACGAAGCAGATGGCCAGATTCAACGACGACGTCAGGTACTTCAATGAGCGCCTCGATGAGCTGAAGATCAGATTTGCCGGCCAGGAGTCACAGTTTCAGGCGAGAAGCGACGACCTGAATAGAAAAGAGAAAGACATAGACCGCAGGATAAGCTCCCTCCAGGGACCCCAGAGGTAGAGGCCGATCTCAGGTCTCAGGTTCCAGCAACTGTGTTGAATGTCAATTGATTTCTTTTTCATGAACGGGCCTCCGCCCATGTTGCTTTGTTCTTCATCA
>MVQP01000027.1 GCA_002067235.1 Syntrophorhabdus sp. PtaB.Bin047 | reverse complement strand
ACGCCGGTAACCTTACTTTCATTCTTCTTATCATGGACTGCCTGTGATATTCCATTGGGAGTAACATACAAGGTTCCAAGTTAAAGGACACATTGCAACGGGCTTTCCCTTGCGGTCTTTACCTGGAACCTGGAACCATCTTCTTACGGTTCCACGGGCGCTTTCGGGTCCTTCATCCATTCTTCCGTTGAACCGTCGTAGATCTTGACGTTCTTGTAGCCGAGCAATTCCGTCATGACGTACCCCCATGAAGAGCACACCTTACCCATATCGCAATAGAGGATGATCTCTTTCGCGGGATCGGAGCCGGCGGCCTTTGCGACGAGGGCGGCCAGTTCGGCCCTGGTCTTGAATGTGCCGTCCTTCGTGTATGCTTGTGACGGCGGCAGGTTGACAGCGCCCTTTATCCTGCCCGGTTTGACCACGAAATCCATCTTCTTTTTGCCCTCATAGAATTCGGGTTCTCTTGTGTCGATCATTGTAACCTTGCCGATAGCGCCGAGAACGTGATCCTTCTTCACGAACATGGCCTCGGTGGCCTTGATGTCGTGCTTCACGGGTTTGGGTTTGACGATGTCCGTGGCGACAGGCTTTTTCTCGGCCAGCCACTTGCCATACCCTCCGTCCAGGATCGCCACGTTCGTGACACCGGCGTAGCGGAGCGTTATTGCCACGCGGGATATGTCGGTGCGATTAGGCACGGTGTCGGCATTTCCCACGACGACGACATGGGAATCAGCCCCGATGCCGGCACTGGAGAGAACGTCCGAGAGATCGTCCGCGTGCGGCATCTCGTTCCTGAGTCCCGCCTTCATGATGGCGAAAGAGCCGTAGACCACGTTGACGGCGTTGGGGATATGGCCGGCCTTGTACTCTTCGACCTTCCTGATGTCGATGATGACGAGTTTCGGATCACTCGCGTGCTGTTGCAGCCAGTCGGTGGATACGATGGGCTCGATGTCGCGGGCGAGTGACGTGAAGGGAAGCATCAGCATGAGAAGAACAAAGACAGTAATGGTGCACAGAACCGGTCTTTTCATGGTCTCTCCTTTACTTTATTGGTTTTGGGCTGTAGAGCAGAAGCTCGTTCGCCTTCGATCCGTTCTTGATGAGGCCCTCCTTCGTGAGGAAGTCCCGTTTCTCGACGTGGCAGACCTCGCAGGAACGGGTCCGGTCGGTCCTCTTCTTGATGTTGTGTGTGGGTGTGGCCCAGTAATTGGGAAGGGAGTCGTATTTTTCCATCGCTATCCCGGCGGTCTTGAATGTGTCGCGGACCGTGGGAACAAGGCGCAGGGTCGTGACCGTCTTCCTGTCCTTGGGGTCGAGACCCAGGAAGAATCCGGGTTTGGGTGTGGCGCCTTTCCCCAGGTGGCAGTCGAGGCAGTTCGTATACACGCCGCCCGAATGGCAGGCATAGCAGCTTACCCTGTCCCTATGCTGCGCGTGGGAGGTTTTCGCCTTTTCCGTCTTCTCGGTTCCCGCCTTGTGGCATTTTTCGCAGGCAGGCCTTTCTTTTACCTCCCGCTTCGATGTCTGGGTCGTTCCCATGCCGTGGAGTTCGGTCTTGCCGTGACAGTCGAGGCAGGTCATCCCCTTCTGGTAATGGATGTCGGCCGATCCACCGAAATCCCCCGTGAATTCGGGGTAGACCCGTCCTCCGTGGCACATGGCGCAGGTCTTGCCGTCGTCCTTCGCGACGAATCTGTGGCCCTTGAGAAGCCCCGTGCCCACACCCGCTATCCGTGGAGACCTGACGTGGCAGTCACCGCAGGAGGCGTGGCAACTCCGGCAGGATTGCTGGAAGACCTTCTCATCGAACACCCTGCGCTCAGGGGTCGAGAACCTGCCCGACACGCCGTGCCTTAGCCCGGCAGTGGTGAAGTGAAGGGCGTTGGCGTATGTTCCCGCTATCTTGTCGTGGCATTTTCCACAGGTCGCGAGATCTGCGGACGGTTTCTTGATGAAGCCGGCGTGGGCCTTCTCCCGGGAAGCCGCCCTTTCATCGCCGCGGTGGCAGGAGGCGCAGCCTTCGGCGAAGTGGGGATCGCTGTCGAGAAGCTTTCTGTCCACAAGGAAGGCCTTGTACCGGGACTCCGTCGGGACCGACGGAGGGGCCCCAGCTCACCCCACGCCTTCCTCGAGCACCACCTTCACGGGTTGGTGGAGGGACCGGAGCATCCTTTCATTGGTATGGCATTTCACGCAGCCGCTTTCAACGGCGTAAAGGAGTGAAGGCAGAATGAACCCCGTCAGCATGAGCATCGATAGAAGGATGACCAGACCTGAGGAGTGGTTTCTCATACGGTGCCTTGTCAAGAATGGTAATTGCAAGGAGGGTTTTTGTCAAGGGGGTTGCCTTTTGTCCTTGCCTCTAGCCTGAAACCTGCGACCTGTGACCTGCGACCGTTCTTAGAACTGTCCGAAAAGGGCGGGGAAGTGGATGCCGCCTATCACGGTGTTCCTGTATTTTTCGCTGATGGACAGGCGGGCCTCGGCCAGCTCCGGTGACTTGACGCCGTTCTCCGTGGAGCAGTAGGTCTCGACATAGGCCGCGAGGTCATCGACGGCCTTTATCATCGCCCCGTCCCGGGGGTTGAACCGGTCTTCGTTGTAGCGGCTCGATATCGTTTCCGTGCTGGTCTTGAAGACCTTGCCGTCAACGAGCGCGATGCTGCTGAATTCGTCCTCCGTGAAGGTTCTCATTTCCTCGTGCCATTCCGGCGGGATGAGGTTGAAGACCTCCTTCTCCATTTGTTCCCTCTCGTAGGCCTTGATGAGAGAGTCGAGGCCTTCGATGGAGCGCTTGACGGGCGATATGATGTCCCGGGTGAGGACCTCCGGCAGGTCGTGGAAGAGGCCCGTGAAATAGTTGTTGAAGCAGCGCCTGGGACAGGCGCCGATCTCAAGGGAAAAGAGATAGGAGAGGATAGCCACGATGAGCATGTGGCCGAGCACCGATGTGCGGGGTATCATGTTGATGTGGCTCCACCGGTACTGGAAGCGGAGCTGGCCGCAGAGATCGAGGAAATTCCGGTACTTCTCGAAGAGGGCGAGCTGCTGGATGCCGGTGAGGTCGTAGTAGCGCTCCTGCCTCTGCTGCAGGAATCCCCTTATCTCCGGTATCTCGTAGCCCGTGGGGTTGGCGCGCTCGATGATGCCGAACTCCCAGCGGGTGGCGTAGAAATGGGCGGCGTTGATGATCCGCTTGTTGATCGTGTTGTCGGCGCTCGAAAAGTAATGCCGGAAACGTTCAAGGAAATCGTCGCCCAGGGGAGAGATGACGGGCTCCAGTTTCTTATATACCCATTTCGTCAGTTCCTCGTAGCGTTTCCTGTCCTCCTTTATCCTGTTGAATATCTGCGGCTTCAGGTCCGTTATGACGAGCCTCTCCAGGAACTCGAAGAGCCCTCCCTCGATGACCTCCAGCCAGTCGAACCCCTCTCTTGATTCCTCGAACTTGCCCAGGAAATAGGCGATCGTCATCTTGTGCGCCTGCTTGTCCAGCTCTTTGAGTTCCACGGGCCGTATCTTGTCATTCCACCGCTGCATGGCCGCGGCGCTGAACAATTCCAGTATGAACGATTTGGTAAGCATCACAGGCTTCATTGTAAAGGAATTAGGAAGAAAAAGGAAGAGGGAACGAGGGCGGGATCAGGACGCAGGGTCTTGACAAGACCGATAGGACCTATAGGACGGAATAGGACCTATAAGACCAATAGGACCAATAGGACGCTTAGGACCTATAGGACGGGTCCATTGCCCGCGCTGACGGCGGCAACTGGCCGCAGAACGTCCTATAAGTCCTATCTGTCCTATACGTCCAATATGTCCTATAGGTCCTATTTTCCTATAGGTCCTATCAGCCCCCTTCCCTCCGATCCCTGTGCCCTGGACAACAAGAAAGGCCGCCCGCGGGCGGCCTTTCTTGTTCGCATTCTTTCTTTACGCCTTTGCTATCTCAAAGGTGATCTGGCCGTCATCGTACTTGAGGGGCCGTACGGTGACATCCATGCCTATCTTCGGATCGCTGAAGTCTTTCGCGAGACGCGCGAAAGCCTTGACGCCGGCGCCGAAGTCCACGACTGCCATGGTGTAAGGGGCATCGGCTTCAAAACCGAAGGGGGCGTACATTGCGGTGGTGAAGGTTTCGAGGGTGCCCTTCTTGGGCAGCTCAAACCAGTCCATGTCCTTTGACAGACACTTCGCGCAGTCGGCCCTCGGAGGGAAGTACTTCGCTCCGCACTGTTTGCAGACCGTTCCTTCCACCTTGCCCTCGGCAAGAAGGTCGACGAATTTTCCCGTTTTCGTGAAGCTGGTGAAGCTCTTTCTTCCAAATTTATCGAATCCCATCTTAGTCCCTCCCAAAAATAGTGACGTTTCCGTAGAGGCCCACACCGCCGATATTGTGGTTGAGGCCGATCTGAGGATCTTTGACCTGCATCGGGCCGGCTTCATCCCTGAGCTGAAGGACGATGGTCCGGATCTGCGATCCGCCGGTGGCTCCGATGGGATGGCCCTTTGAGAGGAGGCCGCCGTCCACGTTCACGGGGATCTTGCCTTCCTTGTAGGTTGCCTTTTCGCGGATGAGCTGCTTGCCGTCGCCCTCGGGCGCGAATCCGAGACCCTCGTATGCCATGATCTCGGCGATGGTGAAGCAGTCATGGACTTCGGCGACGTTGATGTCTTTGGGGCCCACGCCGGCCATCTTGTAGGCAACGTTGGCGGCTGCCTTCGCGACCTGGATGCCCTTGGAGAAATCGGGCCTGGAAGCCATGTTGACGACCTCTGACGCGGCGCCGATGCCAAGGATCCATACCGGTTTCTTGGAGAAGATCTTGGCCTTCTCGGCGTTCGCGAGGATGATGCATGATGCTCCATCCGCATTGGCGCAGCAGTCGCCCACGCGCAGGGGCGATGCGACGGGACCCGCCATCTTGGCATCAGGGTTGTTGGGATCGAAATCCTCGGGTTTTACGCCCTTGCGGTAGACGGCCCTTTCGTTGATCTGGCCGTAGGTGGCCGCCTTTACCCTGACATCCCTCAAGTCGTCGAGAGTGAGGCCGTTCTTCGCGAGGTACGCCTGGGCGTAGAGCGCGTAGTAGGCAGGCATCATCGTGCCGAAGGGGGCTTCCCACTGGATGTCGCCGCCGCGGCCCATTCTCTCCTGGGACTCGGCGGAGGTTATCTCGGACATCTTCTGGAAACCGAGGACGACGACGATGTCATGGAGACCTGCCTTGATCATGCTGTAGCCGATCTTGACGCCAACCGTGCTGGATGAACATACTGTCTCAACGTAGAATGTCGGCTGGGGGACAAGACCGAGATACTCGGCGAGCACGCCCGCCGGTGATCTCTGCTTGTCGTATTCCGGGGCGGAGCAGAAGACGGACGCGTCCACGTCCTTGGTTGTGAGGTTCGCGTCCTGCATCGCTTCTCTGAAGGCTTCGAAGGCCAGTTCCCTGATGGAGCCCTCATAGCCCCTGACGAAGTACGTCTGGCCAACGCCGATAACTGCAACATCTTTTGCCATACATTCCTCCTTTATTATTGTGTTGTCCTGTTTCTCTGATACATTTCGACGTATCTGTTATGCTCTGCCATGTCCCGCGAAAAGACATGGGTACCATCGTTCTTTGAGACGAAGTAAAGATAATCAACAGGTGCCGGGTTAAGCGCTGCCAGTATGGAGTCCTTCGACGGGGTGCATATCGGACCCCTGGGGTAGCCCTTCAACATGTATGTGTTGTAAGGCGTACGGGTCACAAGGTCGATCCTCCTTATGGGGGAGCCGAAGCCCTTCGTTCCGTAGATAACCGTGGGGTCGCAGTCGAGCGACATCCCCTTGAGCATCCTGTTGTGGAAGACGGCGGAGACAAGCGGTCTCTCTTCTCTCGCTCCCGATTCCTTCTCGATCATCGAGGCGAGCGTGAGTGCCTGGTGCGCGTTCATCCCGAGGGAAGCCATCTTCCGCCTGATGCCTTCATCATCAAAGATCTTGAGGGTCCTCAGCGCGATCCCTTCGAAGAACTTCTCCCTGTCGATCTCCTTGCTGTAGAAGTACGTGTTGGAGGCAAGATACCCTTCAAGAGAATCTGCTTCGATGCCCATGCGCTGCAGGTACTCCCTGTCCGCGGCAAGTTCAAGAAACTCTTCTCTCGTCATGATGCCGCTCTTGTGGACCGACTCGGCTATCGTGTATATGTTGTTGCCCTCGATGACCTTCAGGACGTAGATCTTCCGTTTACCCTGTCCCATCTTCCGTACGATCTCGAACGTGGACATGTCCCTCGTGAGTTCGTACTCGCCGGCGATGAGGCGCCCCCTGTACATAAGGGATCCGATCATGAAGAGAGCCGACGAACGTATGAGGCCTTCCTTCTTGAGAATATTCGCTATCTCCGACACGCCCGTTCCCTGCTTCACGACGACAGGCCGTATCGACCGGTCGTAGTCTTTGGGGATGCAGGCAAATATCAGGCCCTGAGAAAAGACGAAAATAATGATGGCAATGACGATGGTCTTTTTATCGCGCGCTGCGAGCATCAAGGTATCCCTGCAGAATTATCTGTGATGCCATGATATCCAGATATGGTTTTCTCTTCTTGTGGCGCACCTCGGCCATGTCAAAGACCCTGTGTGCCTCATTCGTGCTGAAACGCTCATCCCAGAGGGTAACGGGTATGGCCACCGATTCACGGATCCTGTCGGCAAGCCCCATGACGTTCTGCGCCCGTGTTCCGATAGTGCCGTTCAGGTTCCTGGGAAGGCCTACAACGATCTCCCCGACCTCGTGTTCCTGCACGATGCGCTTCAACTCCTCGATATCCTCTTCGAGGGAGGCACGGCGATACAGTTTCAGTCCCTGGGCAATCGATAGCGTGGGATCGGACAAAGACACCCCGATCTTCTTGTCCCCCACATCCAATCCGAGTATACGCATCAACTATTATAGCAGTTTTTGCTTTCGTTTCAAGAACAAAACTACCCGGCGGGACGTTGCCAGAGGTCGCAGTGAACAGGGTGCAGGGAGCAGGATTCAGGAAAGATCGGAGGCAGGGGCGGGGATAGGACCAATAGGACAGAATAGGACCTATAGGACGAATAAGACCTATAGGACGCGTAGGGCCTATAGGACCGATCCGCTGCCCCGCGGGCAACGATTGCCTGCAAAGTGTCCTATAAGTCCCATCTGCCCTATAAGTCCTGTAAGTCTTATTGGTCCTATCCATTCCTATAGGTCCTATCCTGTCCTTGTTCCTGCTCTTCCCTCCCCCCGCCCTCGTGTTGACAAGTCCCCTTTCTCTGCTATACTCCACAGTAAGAAAGCAAGTCGCGCGTGGGAGGCATAGAGCCATGGAACTCGCCACCGGACCCGTGAAGCTGAAAGTGCTTACCTTGAAGGACCTCGATGCCGTCACCGATATCGACGAATCACTCCTCGGGACAAGAAGAAGAGACTACTGGGAAGTAAGGCTGGAGAGGGCCGAGGTGTCGGGGGTGCCCTCGCTTGCAGCCGAGCTTGACGGTCGGATCATCGGTTTCATTCTCGGCAGCGCGAGCGGCTGGGAATACGGCATACCTGAGAACATCGCATGGATAGACACGCTCGGGATCAGGAAGGAGTACCAGAAGCAGGGGATTGCGAGGCTTCTCTTCCGGGAGATGTTCTCAATGTTCAAGAAGGTCGGCGTCGACACGATCTACGTTTTCGTGAACTGGAGAGACTGGGACCTCCTTAAGTTCTTCGATCGGATAGGTTTCAAGAGAGGGGACATGATCAACCTGGAGATGAAGATCTGAAAGAGTCTTTAACGGGCCGACTCTCGCCGGCCCAGCGGTACACACCGCAGAAGACCGGGGCCAAAAGGGATCCACCCGCCCCGGCCTTTTTTTGGAGACCAGGTGATAGGTAATGGGTCATAGGTTATGGGAAAGGAAGATACTCCCTCCCATCACCCACTGCTGTCCAGGATAATCCACTTCCCGGGATCCGCTCTTTATAAAGGCACAGGTAGATCCTCCATACCGGACGAGGTCGATCTCTTCTGAAGAAGACAATGACCAATTGACCAAATTCCAATGACCAGAGAAACAGAAAATAACCAATAACCAAAAAGAAAGCGATACAGGAACTCCGTTGGACCCTTCCCTTGGTTCAATTGGTTATTGGTGAATTGGTCATTATCTTTTTCATTGGTCATTGGAATTTGATCATTGGTCATTTTGTCTCCCTGGATCGCTCCTGAGAGTCAGCAATGTTCGTTGCCGTAGATCTGTTTTGGACAGATGTGACCCATAACCCATAACCCATCACCCATATAACCCGCTTTAGAACATGTATCTCCTGGTGCTGATGTTGAGCAGGAGTCCGACGGATATCATCATGGAGAGGAGGGACGAGCCGCCGTAGCTGACGAAGGGAAGGGGGATGCCCACGACGGGGGCGAGGTGGATGGCCATCATGACGTTGATGGTGAACTGGACCCAGATGATGGCGGCGATGCCGAAGGCGATGATGGAGCCCAGTTCATCATGGGCGTTCATGGCGATCTTCAGGCAGCGGTTGATAAAGGATATGAAGAGGGCGAAGAGGACGACGGAGCCTATGAAGCCCCATTCTTCACTGAAGACCGTGAAGATGAAATCCGTGTGGTGCTCGGGTATGAACTGGAGCTTGTGCTGCGTCCCGTTCATGAAGCCCTTGCCGAGGAACCTTCCCGAGCCCACGGCGATGATGGCCTGTTTCGCGTGGTATCCGAAACCGGCCGGGTCAGCGTCGATGTTGATGAAGCTGAGGACACGCATCTTCTGGTAGGGCTTCATGAGGTAGTTCCAGGCAACAAAGGGTGATATCGCCCCGACGCCGAAGAGGACCGCGTAGGTCGATCTCTTGAGACCCACGTACCACAGGACGGCGAAACAGACGAGGATTATGACGATACCCGTGCCGAGGTCCGGCTGCTTCACGATGAGGACGAAGGGTATGAGGGTCCACAGGAGGGGTTTCCCTATATCCTTCAGGGAAAGCGGGACATTCTGCCTTTTTTTCTCATGGAGCATGTTCGCGAGGAGAATGACGAGGATGGGTTTCATGAACTCCGAGGGCTGAACGCTGAAGCCGAAGAGGCTTATCCATCTCTTGGCGCCGCCCGCCGCGAGCCCGATGATGAGGACGAGCACGACGAGCAGGATGCCACCGAGATAGATCCAGCGTGACTGATTCGCTATGATGCGGTAATCATAGTACATGACGACGCCTATGAGGACGAGGCCCATGGCAAAGGCTATGAGTTGCTTGATCATGAAATTGTAGGAGCCGCTGGAGAATGAACTGGTGGCGCTCACGAGATTCAAAAGGCCGATGCCGAATATCATGAGGCCGTTGATGATGAGGTACCAGTCGAGGTGGTAGTATCTCCTTTTATCTATTCTCATCTGCCTTCGCTTCCTTTATGACCGTTTTGACCTTGAAGAGGGTTTCCGTGATGCCCTTGGCTATCGGTGCAGCCGCTGACGAGCCGTGGAGCCCGTGTTCCACGAGGATCGCCATGGCGATGGATGCATCCTCGGCGGGTGCGTACGCGATGAACCAGGCGTGGTCGCCCAGTCTTACCTTTTCGGAGCCTGCCTGGGCCGTACCCGTCTTGCCGCACATGAGCACGTTCTGCACCCGCGAGGCCCCGGCGGTGCCGCCCGGTTCGTTCACGACCCCTCTCATCCCGTCTTTGACGATCTTGATGATCTCGGGCTTGAACTTCACGTCGGCATTGACGACGGGTTCGAAGGTCTTGACCACCTTGCCCTCCGTCGATACGATGCGGTTGACGATCTGGGGCTTGAAGTTCTTGCCGTCATTCGCAACGAAAGACGACAACTGCGCCAGCTGGACCGGTGTAAGCCAGACGGCTCCCTGCCCGATCGCGACGGAAACGGTCTCGCCTTCGTACCAGGGTTGATTGTACCGTTTCTTCTTCCACTCCGTTGACGGCAGGAGTCCCTTTTGTTCGTTGGGAAGGTCGATCCCCGTCACGCGGCCGAGACCGACGATGTTGCCGAACTCATGAATGCGGTCCACGCCCAGCTTAAGGCCGACGTTGTAGAAGAAGACATCGCAGGATTCCACGATGGCGCGATGGACAGAGATCGTTCCGTGCCCCCCTTTCTTCCAGCACTTGAAGACGCGGTTGCCGTAGGCGAATCCTCCTCCGCAGGTGAAGGTCGTGCGCTCGTTGATGACACCCAGTTGGAGGGCATGCGTCGCCGTGAGAATCTTGAAGGTCGACCCCGGCGGATACCCGCCCTGGATGGCCCTGTTCTGAAGGGGATGCGCCTTGTCGAGGGCTATCCCCTGCCAGTCCCTCTTGGATATCCCGGAAGCGAAAAGGTTGGGGTCGAAACCGGGCCGGCTCGCCAGGACGAGGACGCCGCCTGTCTTGGGGTTCAGGGCCACCGCCGCACCCTTTCTTGTCTCCAGTGCCTTGTCGGCGGAGAGCTGGAGATCGAGGTCCAGGTTCAGGTGCAGGCTGTGTCCCGGGATGGGGTCGACGACGTCGAGGGTGCGCACCTCGCGCCCGATAGCATCCACCTCCACCCGCTTTTCCCCGTCAACGCCCCTGAGGTCGTTCTCGTAAGACCTTTCGAGCCCGTATTTGCCGATATAATCGCCCGGGGAATAGTCCTTGTGTTTCTTCTTGTCCTTGAGCTCTTCATCGCTGATTTCCGACACGTATCCGATCACATGGGCGAATGACGCCCCGTATGGGTAATTGCGCTTCGGTTCGATCTGTATGGAAACGCCGGGTATGTAGACGCGGTGCGCCTCGACGCGGGCGACCTCATCCATGGGGATATCGGACTTGATCTTGATGGGAAAGGAGGGCGGCATTCCGCCGGCGGCCTTCATCTTCTCGATGATCTCTTCGCGGTCGCAGGCGAGAAGACGGGCAAGCCCGTCGACGGTCTGGCTGAAGTCCCTGATGTCCTCCGGGGTCAGGTAGATGTTGAAGGAAGGGCGTGTGTCGGCGAGGACCTTACCCGTCCTGTCGTAGATTATCCCCCGCGGAGCGACGATCTTCTTCACCCTGATGCGGTTCTGCTCCGACAGCTTGCGCATCTCCGAGCCGCGCATTATCTGCAGGTCCCAGAGCCGGATGAGAAGGACCGTCATGGTTATGACGAGAACAAGGGTGCACCATTTATACTTGCTTGAGAGGTTCTCGTCCTTCATCAGCTCCTCTCCAGGAAGCTCTCGTTGAGCTGCTCGATCAAGGAAAAGAGCAGTATGGACACGAACCCCGTGACGATGGCGTTGGGGATGGTGTAGAAGAGTATGTTGAGCGCACCCTGGGCCTCACCGCGGGCGAAGAAGGTAAGGGCCAGGAAAAGCAGCGACTGGACGACGGCGGACGCACTGGAGAGGTAGGCAAAACTGTACTTGGAATCGACGAAGAACTTCCTGCGCATGGCCATGGCGATAAGGTAGATGAAGATGGTGGTGAACAGGAGCGAACCGCCGGGAGCGCCCGAGAGGCTCTCTTCCGTGAGACCAATGCACACCGCGGCGACGAGCCCCGACCTTGCCCCCAGGAAGAATGTCACGTAGAGCACGATGGGCATTCCCAACTCCGGTTTGAGGACATCGAGGGAGATATGGGGAGAGACCACCGCTTCGATGATGAGAAGCGCGATGCCGAGGATGATGTAGACAAGGGTCTTCATTTTCTTATAAGCAAGACTTCCTCGAGCTGCCTGAAATTGTTGTAAGGCATCACATCGATATCGGCGAAGATTCCGGCCTTGTTCTTGTTGGCGGTTATGACGATCCCCGCGGGGATCCCCTTGGGATAGATCCCGTCCTTGCCGGACGTGACAAGCTTGTCGCCTATCTCGATGTCGTCATTCTTGATGACGTATTTCAGCTTGACCGTGTTCTGTCCCGTGCCCTCGAGAAGCCCCCGGGTGTTCTTGCCCTCGACGTTGACGTCTATCGAAGAGTTCGTGTCGTTGAGCACCATGACCTTCGCGTGCCAGAGGTCCACCTCGACGACCTGCCCGACTATCCCTCTGGGAGTCACCACGGGCATCCTTTCCCTGACGTTCTGTTTGCGTCCCTTGTCGATGATTATGCACCGGAACCAGTTCTTCAGGTCTTCCCCAATAACGCCGGCCGCTATCATCGTGTTCGGTCTTTTCTGGGTGAAGTCGAGGAGTTTTCGGAGCCGGGCATTCTCCCGTTCCGTTTCGACGAGCTTCTGGTTCTCGACGTAGAGCTTCTCGTATTTCTCCCGGAGCTCTTCGTTCTCCTTCTTGGCTCCGACGAGATTGAAGTAGGAATCGAAGAACCCCCCCACGGCACTGACGGGCTTGCTCGCGACGCTGAGCACCGGCCCGAAGACGCTGCCAAGGCCGCTTTTCACCGTGGAATAGGACCTTGCCACGAAGGGTGCGTTCGTAAAAGAAAGGAATGATATGACAAGAACGAGAATGGCTATGATTATAGCTATCGAGTTTCTCAAGTCGCCACTATCTTAGAAATACGTCGCTATCTCTTTCAGGAGACTTACCTCGTCAAGCGCCTTTCCAGCACCTTCCACAACAGCGGTCAGGGGGTTTTCGGCAATGATCACGGGAAGACGGGTGACCTCCTTGATAAGGGTGTCCAGATTCTTGAGCATCGCCCCTCCGCCGCTGATGACGATACCCTTGTCGACGATGTCCGAGGCAAGCTCGGGCGGCGTCCTTTCGAGGGCTATCCTTACGGCCTCGACGATGGCGTTCACCGGTTCGTTGATGGCCTCCCGGATCTCCTTGGACGATATCTCCAGCGTTTTCGGGATGCCGCCCACGAGGTCCCTTCCCTTGATCTCCATGGTCATCTCTTCCTCGTCCGAGCTCGGGTAGGCCGATCCGATACTGATCTTGATCAGCTCCGCCGTTCTTTCGCCGATGAGGAGGTTGTACTTGCGCTTGACGTACTGGATGACGGCCTCGTCGATCTTGTCGCCCGCAACGCGTACCGAGTTGCAGTACACGATGCCGGCAAGGCTTATGACGGCCACTTCCGTCGTACCCCCGCCGATGTCGACGATCATGTTGCCGCTCGGCTCCGTGATGGGCAGACCGACGCCTATGGCGGCGGCCATCGGTTCCTCTATCAGGTAGACCTCGCGCGCGCCCGCGGATTCCGCGGATTCCTTCACGGCCCTCTTTTCAACGGGCGTGATGCCCGAGGGGACGGAGATGACGATGCGGGGCCTGGCGTAGGATTTCTTGTTGTGTATCTTCTGGATGAAGTACTTGAGCATTGCCTCGGTGATCTCGAAGTCGGCGATGACGCCGTCCTTGAGGGGCCTGATGGCCACGATGTTGCCGGGGGTCTTGCCAAGCATTTTCTTTGCCTCTTCACCCACGGCTATTACCTTCTTTGTGCCCCGGGAATCCTTGTGGACGGCCACCACGGAGGGTTCATTGGAAACGATTCCCCTGCTTTTCACGTAGACGAGGGTGTTTGCGGTCCCCAGGTCTATTGCCAGATCTTTCGATATGAATCCAAAGAGTGATTCGAACATCGACTCTCCCCTCAAGCGCGAATTTTAAAAGTTATTGAAAAAACAGCCTTAATATACTATTTTAAAGTTTCAAAATCAATATTCTTTAGAGGTAAGAGAACGAATGCTCAAGTTCATGAGAAAATATGCGAGAAGCTACCTGATCAAGATCATCTTTGGCGTGATCATCATTGTCTTCGTCTTCTACTTCGGGGCAGGGTCCATCAGGGAGAAGGAAACGGTGATAACCGAGGTCGGCGGTTTCGATGTCAGGGACGCGGAGTACCGGGAGTCGTATAACCAGGAGGTCGAGATATTCCGGCAGCTCTATCGGGACAAGATGGACGACAAGCTTCTGGCCGACCTGAAGGAAAAGGTCTTAAGCGATATCATCAACAAGTATATCCTTCTCTCGGAGGCCAAAAAGCTGGGCATCTCCGTGAGTGAACAGGAGTTCGCGGACCTCATAGGGAGCGTTGAGGCTTTTCGGAAGGACGGGAAGTTTGACAGGGAAAGGTATCTTGCCGTCTTGAAGCAGAACAGGACCGACCCGGAACAATTCGAGAAGTCCCAGAAGACGATGCTCCTTTTGCGCAAGGTGGTCAGCATCATCAGGGACACGGGGGCGCCCGTCTCCGATGCCGACATCTGGGCCGGGTACGTGAGAGAGAAGGGAAAGGTGGACCTGGCATATTCGCGCTTCGACCCCGCGGCATACAAGGACAAGGTCTCAGTCACGGACAAGGAACTGAACGACCTGTATGAAAAGGAAAGGGACCGCTTTCGCGGTGAGAACACCTTCCGCCTGAAGTACATCGTCATTGACGGTGCGGGCAACCTCAGGGACGACCAGGCCTACATGGACCTCCTCAAGGCGAAGGACATCGACGCCTACGGCAAACAGAAGGGCCTTGCCGTGTCGGACACGGGAGATATGCGCCAGACAGAGCTTTTTAAGAGATTCAAGACGCTGAAGATCGAGACGTGGCTCAAGGACCTGAGGAAGGGGGACGTTTCCCTTCCCGCGCGCGATGACGGGAAGTCGTACATCTTCCAGCTCGTTACGCGCGAGGATGGAAAGCCCATGGAAAAGAGCGCGGCCCTTACCAGCCTCAAGGCCAGGCTAACGGGCGAGAAGGCGAAGGAGATGGCCCGGCTTGCGGCCGAGGACGCCCTCAAGGCCAAATCCCCCGGGACGAGGACCACCACGGGTTTCGTGTCTCGAACGTCCGCGTCGATCCCGAAGCTGGGAGAGATCCCGAAGGATGCCATGGACCTCCTCGGGCTCACGAAGGAGAAACCCGTCTATGGCAAGCCCGTCGAGATAAACGGGGATTACTACATATTCTCCTTTGCCGGCGAGCAGGACCCTGACAGGAAGGAATGGGAAAAGAACAAAGAGGGTTTTTCCCGGTACTATGCGGCAAGGCACCGGGAACAGTTCCTGAAGTCCTTCATTGAGGAATCGAAACAGGCTATGCTCAAGGAGGGAAAGATCAAGATAGTCAAGCCCGCGAAGGAGCTCTAAGAAGCACCGCCCATGCTGATCCTCGGCATCGACACCTCCTGCGATGACACGTCGGTGGCACTGATGGAAGAGGGCCGGAAGATCCGGTCCCACATCGTCTCCAGCCAGGCGGACCTGCACAAACGCTTCGGCGGGGTAGTCCCCGAGATAGCGTCCCGCAAACACGTGGAGCAGATAGACGTGATATATGAAGAGGTCCTCGCCCGGGCAGGCGCCTCGGCGGAGGACGTGGACCTTGTGGGAGTCACCGCGGGGCCGGGGCTCATCGGAAGCGTCCTCGTCGGCCTCTGCTTCGCCAAGGGGTTCTGCCTCACCCTCGACAGGCCACTCGTCGGGGTGAACCACATAGAGGCCCACGCCATGAGCATCTTCCTCGAACGCGATGTGGACTTCCCTTTCGTTGCCCTCGTCGTCTCGGGGGGGCATACGATCATCCTCCTCATGGAGGCTCCCTGCCGCTTCAGGGTACTCGGCTCCACCCGCGACGACGCGGCGGGGGAGGCCTTCGACAAGATCGCAAAGTTCCTCGGCATCGGCTACCCCGGCGGGAGGATAATAGAGGAGATGGCCCGAAGCGGCGCTAGGGACCACGTTGCCTTTCCCCGGCCCATGATGGACGACAATACCTGCGATTTCAGTTTCAGCGGGCTCAAGACGGCCTTTCTCACCTACGCGAAGAAGCATACGATCGACGACTCCACCATAAACCACGTCCTGGCCTCCTTCCAGGAAGCCATATGCGATGTCCTGGTGTCCAAGACGATAAGGGCCGCGAGGCTCGCCAATGTGGAACGGGTCGTTGTCGGGGGAGGTGTCGCCGCCAACGGCAGGCTCCGCGAGGCCTTTCTCGAACGCTCCCGGCAGGAGGGCCTCGAGGTGATGATCTCGTCCCCCGAGTTCTGCACCGACAACGGGGCCATGGTGGCGTCTCTGGCCTCCTTCCATGCCGCCGCAGGGATGTACTCCGGTCTCGATATCAAGGGGTATTCGCGGATGGCGATACGATGATCCGACGGCCATGCTGAAAAGGCGTTTCTCGCAGAACCTCATAAGAGACGGCAACATCCTGCGCAAGATGGTGTCCCTCGCAGGGATCACCGCCGAAGACACGGTCGTGGAGATAGGCGCCGGACAGGGCGACCTGACGCGGGCCATCGCCTCATCGGCGGCGCGTGTCACCGCCGTCGAGCTCGACCGCGAAATGATCCCCCACCTCGAGGCAGCATCCCTGGCGTTCCCCAATATCGAGATCGTCTCCGGCGACATACTGGCCGTCGACATAGCTGGTCTTGCACGGGGCCGGACCGTCAAGGTGATGGGGAACATCCCTTACGGGATCACGGGACCCATCATCTTCAAGCTCATCGATGAGAGGCGGTGCATCGAGAGCGCTTACCTCACCATGCAGAAGGAGATCGGCGAGCGCATGACCGCGACCCCCGGCACCAGGTCCTATGGTTCGCTCTCGGTGGCCTCGCAGCTCGTCGCGGATGTGAAGGTCCTCATGCATATCAGGGCGCACGTCTTTATCCCGCCGCCGAAAGTGGACAGCATCTATCTTGCGATGCGGTTCCGGGATGACACGGACGACGTCGATAAAGCCCTCCTTGCTTTCATCCGCCAGGCCTTCAGCCACAAGCGCAAATTCATGCGTCACGCCCTTCTTGAGACCTTCACCGAGGCCGAGGTGGAGGCTCTGTACGAGAAGATGAGCTTCCCCTGCTCCGTGAGGGCCGAAACCCTGGAGCCGGAGATCTTCCACAGGATGTACGAAGTCTTGAAGAAAACGAGAGAATAAGAAACCGTTTCAGGTCTCAGGTTCCAGGTTAGACACCTCAAACATGCGACGGGCGACGTGTGGGTGTTTCTTTTGATCTTCAACTTGAAACTTGAAACGTGGAACCTGAAACGGTTTCCTCCCCTCACGGCCTCGTTCGGAGGCCCGCGCCTTTCACGACGTCGGGGACTATCTCTTCCCATTCTATGGCCATGATGTGGATCCCGGCCACGCCCTTGATGGCCCGCACTCTCTCGATGGTCTCAAGGCAGATCGCCATGCCTTCCTCGCGGTGGTGTTCCTTCGGCACCGATGCCATGCGCTCCACCAGGTGGTCGGGAACATCCATCCCGGGAACGGAATTCTTCATGTACCGCGCCATGCCCGGAGACTTCATGGGGGTGATGCCGGCGAGGATGTAGGCCTTCTCGTGAAGGCCGAGGTCGCGGACCATTTCCATCCACCGGGCAAACTTTTCCACGTTGAAGACGCATTGTGTCTGGACGAAACGAGCGCCGGCGCTGATCTTTTTTGCCAGCCTCGGGGCCCGTATCTCGAAAGGGTCGGCGAAGGGGTTCTCGACGCAGCCGATGAAGATCTCCGGTCTCACAGTGATCTCGGCGCCGCCTGAGAACCTGCCTTCATCGCGCATGGTGCGGGCCATGTCGATAAGCTGGGTGGAATCGACATCGTAGACGTTCTTCGCACCCGGGTGGTCGCCGAATGACTGGTGGTCGCCGGAAAGGCACAGGATATTGCGGATCCCCAGCGCCGCCGCGCCCAGGATGTCGCTCTGGAGGGCTATGCGGTTGCGGTCGCGGACGGTCATCTGCAGCACGGGGTCGAACCCCATCTCCTTCAGTATGAGGCAAGACGCCATGCTCGACATGCGGACGACGGCCGTCTGGTTGTCGGTCACGTTGACGGCGTCGACGAAGCCCTTGAGATACCCGCCTTTTTTGCGGATGCTTTCGGGGTCCGCCCCGCGCGGCGGGCCGCATTCCGCCGTGACGGCGAAACCACCTGAGGTGAGCACTCTTTCCAGGTTGCCGGGGGCGGTCATATCTTCATATCCTCCCGTATCCTCTTTCTGGGCCCTCCGTCGCGCGACGCGGACCAATCCCTCGGTTTGGCGATCTCGCCATACCTCGAGAGCTCTCCCGAGGCCTTGAGCCTGTCGATGATGAGCTGCCAGGCGCAGGGGGTGTCATGGCGAAGCTCACATTCACCGTTCTGCGACCCCCCGCAGGGGCCGTTCATGATGCTCTTCGCGCACCTCGCGACGGGGCATATGCCGCAGGTCCTGTCAAGGACGCAGTCTCCGCATCCCTGGCACCGCTCCGCCCACACCCCGTGTTCCTCGGTGACCCCCATGAATCGTGTGTTGAGGCCGGGCAGGACCCGAAGCCCCTGGCAGGTCTCGGCGACAAGCTGGACGCCGCAGCCGCAGGCGATGGAGAGGACCGCGTCGTACCCTTCCAGCGTTTCCGCAAGACTCTTCGCGTACTCCGGATCGCACTGGCGCTCGAGGGTCTTCTCATCGACCTCGATGGGCCGCCCCCCGGCCTTCCTCTTCATCCGGATCTGGGAGGCGAGGAGGGCGACCTCTTTCGCGCCCCCCGCGGCACACACGGTGACACACTCATTACAGCCCACGAGAAGGATCCTCTCGCAGGACTCGATCATCCCCATGATCTCATCGAAAGGTTTCCGGTCAGCAACGATCATAAAAGCTCCTTAAAAGATGGTCTCAGGTCTCAAGTCTCAGGCTAGAAACCTCATAAGGACGGTTTCAAGTTTCAGGTTTCAAGTGTCACGTCAAAAATCTCTTTTAACAAGTTTTGTAGCATATATACATATCTTGAAAAGTAGCCTTTCATTTTTACTTTTCCCATGAAACCCGGAACGAGCCCTTCTTTCTGAAATCGTCTTCAGGTCTTTAGCCTGAGACCTGCGACCTGAGACCTGAGACGGTCTTCACAGGGTTTGGTCCCAGTTCCCTGACCCTGTCCGTTATCTCCCGTGTCACCCGGGCGAATTTGGGGCCGTCGGCCGAGGAGAGGTTGTACATCGCGAGGCGGGCGCCGCCGATGCCAGCCTCGTCGAGGAGGTGCCTGGCGTACTCGACGCGCTTTCGCGCCCGTATGTTGCCTGATATGTAATGACAGTCCCCTTCCGGGCAGCCGACGAGACAGACCCCGTCCGCTCCCCCCTCAAAGGCCTCAAGGATGTGGATGGTGTCCACCCTTCCCGTGCAGGGCACCTTGACGATCTTCACCGAGGGGGGATAAGAGAGCCTCATCGAACCTGCCAGGTCCGCCGCGGTATATCCTCAGTACTCGCAGCAAAAGGCTATGATCTGGGGATCAAAGTCTTGCATGAACCTCCTCTCCAACTCTCGCAAGCGAAACCAAAGAGCCCGCCGCCCGCGGAACCAGGACCTATAGGACCAATAGGACCCATAGGACTAGGACCAATAGGACATATAAGACCCATAGGACTGGTGTGTCCTATTGGTCCTATAGGTCCTATAAGTCCGATATGTCCTATAGGTCCTATCATTCCTATTAGTCCTATCCATCGCCACCCCCCTGTCCCTGCACCACTCATCTCCTTATCGCCGCTCTCACCTTTTCCACGATCTGCCTGTCCCGGGAGTGCATGAGGTCTATGGCCTTCGCAGGGCACTCGGCGGCGCAGGAGCCGCAGCCCTTGCATTTCGTGGTGTCGATGACGGCTTTGCCCTCGTCGCCTATCACGGGGACCGAGTAGGGACAGACGCGGACGCAGGTGAGGCAGGCCGCGCATCTTTCGGTTTCGACCCTTGCCGTCATGGCGCCCACCGTGATGGTATCCTTTGCAAGGGTGGTCGCCGCCCGTGCCGCCGCACCCTTGGCTTCGGCGACGGCCTCCCGGATGTTCTTCGGCGAGTGGCAGGAGCCGGCCATGTAGAGGCCGTCGGCGGCGAAGTCTATGGGCTTCAGTTTCATGTGGGCCTCATGGAAGAAGCCTTCCCGGGTCCGGGGAAGCTTGAATACGCCTGCCAGGGAGCCGGTGTCGTTGGGAATGGCGGCGGCGGAAAGCACCAGCCTGTCGGCGCGGCGCTCTATCACCTCACAGAGTGATGTGTCCAGGCAGCGGACGCTGAGTCCGTCTTCCCTCGCTTCCACGACAGGGGGGTCCTCCGGGGCGAAGCGCACGAAGCGTATCCCCATTTTCCTTGCCGCCGTGTAATACCTCTCCAGGAAGCCATAGGTCATCATGTCGCGGAACATGATGGTGATCCCGGTATCGGGCCACCTTTTCTTCATCGATATGGCGTTCTTGAGGGCGGTTGTGCAGCAGGTCCTGCTGCAGTAAGGCCTCTTTTCGTTCCGGGAGCCGACGCACTGGATCATGACGCACTCCTCGAGCGCCGGCAGGGACATGTCGTTCAATGCCTTCTCCAGGTCGAGCTGGGTTATCACCCGTTCGTCCTCACCGAAAAGGTACTGCCCCCGGGGCCTTGATTCCGAGGCCCCCGTTGCCAGTATGGCGACCCCATGCCTGATCTCCTCGGGTTCGCTCAGGCCCGCCGTCATGATCTCTGTGAGGAAGCTCCCCCTCGATCCCTCTGAAGCGATGATCTCCGAGTCGGTGTGGAGATGTATATGGCCGTGTCTCGTCACACGCTCGACGGTGGCGCGAAGGAGCTCCTGCATGTCGATGTCATCGATGGTGCGGAAGATGTTGAGGAGGTTGCCCCCGAGGCGCGGCCCCTTCTCGACGAGATGCACCTCGAAGCCCTGATCGGCAAGGGAAAGGGCCGACGTCATGCCCGCTATCCCGCCGCCGACGACAAGGGCGGATGGTTCGACGGGAAGCGTCGTCTCCGTGAGGGGCTCTATATGGCGGGCGTTCGCGACGGCCATCCTTACGAGGTCCTTTGCCTTCTGTGTCGCTTCTTCCCTCTCGTGCATGTGTACCCAGGAACACTGGTCCCGGATGTTTGCCATCTCGAAAAGATACTTGTTGAGTCCCGCGTCGCGGATGAGGGAGCGGAAAATGGGCTCGTGGGTCCTCGTGGAACAGGAGGCCACGATGACGCGGTTTAGTTTCTCGTCGCGGACGATGTTCTTTATCTTCTCCTGGGTGTCCTGGGAGCAGGTGAAGAGGTATTGCTCGGCGAGGACGACGTCGGGAAGGCCTTCGGCGTATCGCTTCACCTCCGGGACGTCGACGATCCCTCCTATGTTGACGCCGCAATTGCATATGAAGACGCCTATCCTCGGTTCCTCTCCCGCGACATCGCGCTCGTCGGGCAGCCGGGGGACCTCGATGTCCTGCCAGCGCGTCGGCGCCAGGGATGAGGCGACGTCGCAGGCCGCGGCCGAGCCCTCGACGACGGTCTCCGATATGTCCCGGGGAGCCGCGGAACCCCCGCAGACGTAGATGCCTTCCCGGGAGGTCTGAAGCGGCGAAAGGGCACCCGTTTCGATGAAGCCGTATTCGTTGGTCGCCACGCCCATCACCCGGGCGAGACCTGCGAGCTGTTTCGAGGGGCGGAGCCCCACGGCGAGAACGACAAGGTCGAAGGTCTCCGTGACGGCGTTGCCATTCCCGTCGGTATACGTGATATCGAGGTCCTTCGTGTCGGGGTCTTCGTAGACCCTGGAGACGAGGGACCTGACGTACCGGACGCCGTACTCTTTCTTCGCCCGTTCGTAGTGCTCCTCGTAGCCCTTGCCAAAAGTGCGGGTATCCATGTAGAAGACCGTGGGTTCGATGTCGCGATGGTGTTCCTTCGAGATGATGGCCTCCTCCATGGCGAACATGCAGCATATGGACGAGCAGTAAGGGTTCTGCCTGTTCCTGCTGCCGACGCACTGGACGAAGGCGATCTTCTTCGGTATCCTGCCGTCGGAGGGCCGCATGACGACGGCGCCCGTGGGACCTGTCGCTGAAAGCACCCTTTCGTAGTCCACGCTTGAAAGCACGTTCTCGCAGGAAGAATATCCCAGTTCCTTCATCGTCGAGGCGTCGAACTCATCGAAGCCGCAGGCGATGACAATGCTCCCCACATCGAGGATACGCTCCGCCGGGCCCTCCCGGTAGTCGACGGCCTCGGGCTTGCAGGATTCCTCGCAGATCCCGCAGCCGAGGCAGCGGCGGCAGGAAAGGCACCGCTTTGCCTCTTCGACGGCGCTTTTTTCATCGAGCGTCCCCACGGTCTCCACGAAACCGACGCGGTCAGGGACCGCCCTGCGGGGGATACTGACACGGGCCTTCCGTGGGACGGGGAAGGGGACCTCGTCGAGTATCTTGTCATCCTCGGCGAGACGTCCTTCGAGCAGGTCCCGGCCCTCGAGGTATCTCGCGATCGATTCGGCCGCCCTTTTGCCCTGGGCGATGGCATCGATGGCGCTGCGGGGGCCCGTCACGGCGTTTCCCCCCGCGAAGACGCCCTTCAGGGTCGTTTCCAGTGAGACGGGATCAACCTTGACCCTGCCGTCGCCATGACGCTCTATGGCATCGGACGCGGCAAGATAGGCCGTGTCGATCGTTTCGTAGATGACGAGAACGAGGGTGTCCATGGCGAAGGTGACCGTTGTCGATGTGTCGTAGAGAGGATCGAAAAGGCCCTCCTCGTTGAAGACGCGGACGCAGCGGGCGAGCTCCATCCCGGTGAGCCTGCCGCCCTCGGCGAGGATCCTCAAAGGCCCCCAGGCATTGTGAAAGACGATGTCCTCCTCTATCGCCTGGTCGATCTCCCAGCGGTGCGCGGGCATGTCATCCCATTTCTCGAGAGCCACGATATGGACCTCGGCGGCCCCCAGTCTGCGCGCGGTGATGGCCGTGTCCATGGCGACGTTCCCGCCTCCGACGACGAAGACCCTTTCGCCCGGCGAGACCTCTTTCCCCGTGTTCACGTCCTTGAGGAGGTCGAGGGCACTCATGACCCCGAGGGCGTCCTCGTTCTCGAGCCCCAGCTTCCGCCTGCCGTGGGCGCCGGAGGCGATGAACGTCGCGTCATGGGATGCAAGTACCTCGTCGAGAGGGATGTCCCTGCCTATCCGTGTGTTCATGACGAGCTTTGCACCCATCCGTTCCACGATGGAGAGTTCCCGGGCAAGGACGTCCCTGGGAAGCCTGTAGGCGGGCACGCCGGCATAGAGCATCCCGCCCGGCCTGTCGTTGGCATCGAAGACTGTCACGCGGTAGCCCGCTTTCCTCAGTTCCACGGCGCAGGCGCAGCCGGCGGGACCGGCGCCGATGATCGCGACCTTCCCCTCCTTCTCGGCCTCCGTCGCGGGAAGGGGCCCCTCGCGCCTGCCGGCCTCGTAATCGGCCACGAAGCGCTTGAGGGCGCAGATGGCGAGAGGCTGGTCCACCTCCTTGCCCCTCAGACACGCGCCCTCGCAGGGATGGGCGCAGATCCTCCCGATGATTCCGGGGAAGGGCAACTTTTCCCGGATGAGGTCGAGGGCCTCGAGGAACCTGCCTTCCGCGATAAGCCCGATGTAGTCGCGGGCATTGAGGTTGATGGGGCAGGTGTAAATGCAAGGGGAGAGCTGCCTGTCGATCATGTACGTCGAGGGTATGGCCTGCGGGAAATTGATGAAGGCGGCACTGCGAAGGGACATCTCCTCGTTGTAGACGTTCCCTACCTCCAGGGGACACACCGCCGCGCAGGAGGCGCATGACGTGCAACGCCCCGGGTCGACGCGTCTCGGCCGCGTGCGAAGGGTCACTTGGAAGTGCCCCGGGCCTCCCTCGAGACGGAAGACCTCGGAGTTCATCAGGAGCTCGATGTTGGGGTTCTTTCCCACTTCCACGAGCTTCGGCGCCATGACGCACATGGAGCAGTCGTTGGTGGGGAATATCTTGTCGAGCTGGGCCATGTTCCCGCCGATGTTTGGCTTGCGGTCGGCGAGGTAGACCTTGAAGCCGGCCTCGACGAGGTTGAGGGACGCCTCCATGCCGGCGATGCCTCCCCCTATGACGAGGACCTTTCCCGACCTATCCATGGTGACCTGTTCCTCTTGAGCGTGATCCTCGATGCGTTCGCTTCATTTTCTCCTGTACAATGCGTTCCGGTCCTCGTATCGGGAGATCTCGACGAGGTCCCTGCGGGACAGTTCCTTGATGTGACTGAAGACCACGCCCGGCGTTATCCCCAGCTTTCGGGCCAGCTCCGGCACGGATGCCGCTTCGACCGCGAGGTTCTCCAGTATCCGCGAACGTTCCACGGCGCGGGTGAGCAGGGGCTCGAAGACAAGGGAGAATTGCCTCTCCGTCATGCGTTCGCCATAGGAGTTCCCCGTCAGGAGGACGTCCTTTCTCTTAAGAAGCCTCTCGAGCCTTTCCGCTCCGTCGGGGTCATGCAGCCTGACGTACTCAAGCACCCCGGCGGGTGCCGCGTCCTGTCCATGGCGGGTGCCGCCTCCGGTCATGCGCCCATCCCTCCGAGCACCTCTACGGACCCTTCTATACCGGCCATGGATATCAGGTGGTTCCTGCTCCCCTCTGCCCTGCCGAAAAGGGCGAGTTCGAATATCTCTGTCAGAAAGAGGACGGGGACGCCGGGCAGATCGGTCCTTAAGTGCGCGGTGAGGTCAAGGTTGAGCTGGCACAGGGGGCAGGTGGTGACGACGGCATTCGCACCGGCCTTGAGGGCCATTGCCATGATGCGCCCGGAAAGGTGCGCCGTCCTGTCGCTGTCCGTCACGGTCGACCCCGCGCCGCAGCACTCCGTCTTGAACTGCCAGGGAACGACGGAGGCCCCGAGGGCGTCGAGAAGGACATCCATCCCCGAGGGGTCTTCAACGTCGTCGGATGAAGGGACGTCCATGATACGGGTGAGGAGACACCCGTAATAGGGGACTGCGCGGATGGAGTTGATGCCGTATGCTACGGAAGCGGCGATCCTTTCGACTCCGACGTACTGGAGGAATGCCTCGATGACGTTCCTGACCTCCACGGAACCCTTCGCGGACATCGGGGCGAGGGCCTCGTTGACCATTTTTCGCGTGGACCTGTCGCCCGCTATCTTCACGGCGCTCGCCCGTGTGCGGGCATAGCAGGCGGAGCAGGGGGCAAGGAGGTGAAGGCCTGATCTCTCGGCGATCGCGATATTGCGGGCATTCAACACATCGGCCAGATCGTGGCCCATGGCGGGCGCCGCCGCTGCCCCGCAGCACGACCAGTCCTCAAGTTCCCTGAGCTCCACCCCGTAAAAGGAGAGGACCCTCCTGAGGGAACGGTCGTAGAAGGAGCTGGACGATGTCAGGGAACAGCCCGGAAAGTAGGAGAGGGTGATCATCTGTCCCCGTGCCCCCGCATCCGCCGTATTATCGTTCCCAGTTGCTTTCTGCCGCGGATATCGTGCGATGACAGGCCGATCCGGCCTTTCTTCAGCATGTCGAGCCCCATGGCTGCATCTTTCAGGAATTGCCTCTTCGACAGCCGATAGCGCATGATCGTTTCCATCTCGGCCAGACGGCCATGCCTTTCCACGCTGTCGATGATAAGATCGTCAAAATGCCGGACGTCGTTCTTCGCCGCGAGACCGGAGGCGGCGGATATCTGCCGGAGGGTTTCGAAGACACGGGCCACGTCGATGCCGTTCGGGCAGCGCAGGCTGCAGGTGGCGCACTGGAGGCACGTCCACGGAGATGCCGAAGCGACGACCTTTTCGCGCTCGCCACTCAGGATATACCCTATGACCCTGTGGGGGACGATGTCCATGTGTTCGGCAACGGGGCACCCGTTGGTACAGCGGCAGCACTGGTAACACACCGAAACTGTCACACCTGACCGTGTTTCTATCTCGTCGAGGAAAGAAGGGCGCGGCATATCAGACTTCTATTCTCAAACTTTATCCCCATGATGTCAAATGGATTTTCCCTCCCCCTGCTTTCCCCTCTTCTTCCATCTTCGTTTCCGTTGTGGTATATCTAAAGGTCATGGAAAGACCGAAACTGCGTTTTATCGATGTGATCCCCTTCGAGCAGGACGGGCAAGACCTCATACTCCTGCGGGACGCGGAAGGGGTGGTGGAGAACGCCCTCGCCGTCAGCAGGGAAGTGGCCTTCATGGTGGCCCTCATGGACGGCACGAGGACGCTTCGTGACATCCAGGCGGAGTTCATGCGGGCCTCCGGCGAGATGGTCTACATCGAGCGCATCGAGGAACTCGTGAAGGTGATGGACGAGAACCTCCTACTCGAGTCAGAGCGCTACGACAGACACATAAAAAGTCTTCGCGACGAGTATTGCAGCTCTCCCGTCCGGAAGGCGTATCTGGCGGGGAAGGGATATGCGTCGAACCGGATGGAACTCCTGTCCTTCCTCGCTGACCTCTTCGACGGCAGCGCGGCGAGGCCCGCCCCGGCACGTCAGATTGCGGGCATCCTTGCGCCGCACATCGACTACCAGAGGGGCGTTGCGGTGTACCGCGAGATATACCCTTACCTGAGAGGGGCAGCGAAGCCGCTTATCGTCATCTTCGGCACCTGCCATCGTCCCACGGACCGGCTCTGGAGCATATCCCTCAAGGATTTTGAGACGCCGCTCGAGACAATACCATGCGGACAGGGGCTGAGAGAGTTGATAGAGGCGAACGAACTCCTGAAAGGGTATGTTGACGAATGGCCGCACCGGGCGGAGCATTCCATCGAACTGCAGCTGCCCCTCATTCAGTTCATGGTTGAGGAGGATTTCGAGATCCTGCCCATCCTTACGGGGTCCATGCACGAATACGTGGGCGGCCTCAAGGGGACGGACGCGGAGGAAGTGAGGCTGCTTGTCGAGAACCTGAAAGGTGTGCTTGAGGCCTACGGGAAGCCCTGGCTCATCCTTTCGGGCGCGGATCTTGCCCATATCGGGGCCCAGTTCGGGGACCGCTATCCCCTCGACCCTATGACCCTCGAGAGCTCACGGCACAAGGACGAGGCCATCCTGGAACGTGTCAGGAATGTGGACGCCGAGGGTTTCTTTCAGGCCGTCAAAAGCGAGGGGGACAGCCGCAGGATATGCGGGCTCACCCCCATTTTCTTTCAGCTCAAACTTCTTGAAGGGTGCACGTCCGACATCGTGAGCTACGATCAGTGGACGGACGGACAATCTTCGGTCAGCTTCGCCGGCGGTGTCTTCTACCGGTGACCACAGATGAGTCTCAAGGAGCGGTGATGATGAACAAGAACGAAAGCAATGCCCCCCTCGACGCCATAACGCGCCCGGCCCGGGAGGATTCCATACCGGACCTCGTCGGATTCGTGCGGAACATGGCCACGGAGTGTGGCTATCGCGACGATACGATAAAAGATCTGGGGCTCGCGACCGAAGAAGCGGCGGGTAATATCATACGGTTCGCGTGCCGCGGCAGGGAGGCCGAGATAAGGATCTCTTGCGTCATCCACGACACGGGAGCCCTTTACATCACGATCACCGACACCGGCGTCCCCTTCAACATGCTTCTCGCCGGCACCTTCCCCGAGGCGGACGATTTCTTCACGCCGGGGGAGAAACCATCAACGAAGATCATGAAGAGGGCAGCCAGGAACATCGAATACAAGCGCAACGCAGACAAGAACATCCTCATCTTCACAGTGTCCCACGATCCGGGAGGGATAAGGCGGTAAAAGGCGGTTCAAGCCGCCTCTCAGGGTCTTACGTTCACGCTCGACCCCGGGGCGGCTTGCAGTTTTGCATTGTTCCACCTGAGTGTTTCCTCGTCGGAGAGGTAGGTGACGAGGTGGCGGCCGGGGGGTATGCTGGCCGTGATCTGCAGTGTCTTCCCATCTTCCGTCTGGAGGAGGATGGTATGTTCCCCGGCCTTCAGTTCCAGGGAATCGATCGCGCCCCGGTAATCGTCCTTCTCCGGGATGTCCCTGTGTCCGGGGGGCAGCTTCGCGGTCAGAATGCCGTCAATGTACAGGCTTCCGTCGGGCTTGATCAGTGTTTGCGCCAGTTTCCCCGCCTGCTTCCCGTCGATGATGACGAGCGCGTCCGAGAACAGCTCTCCATCGACGGCAAGGATTATCCGGGCGGGATCGGGTTTCTTGCAGCCTCCCGGGGAAAGAAGCGACAGGAGGATACCAAGGAAGAGGGCGGTGAGCTTCAGCGGCAACAGACGGCACATGAGATTTCCCTCGATTCTCTAAAATCCTTCCTTATTACTGCGTACGCACGGTGAAATACGATTTAGTATAGTCCACAAAAAGAACCGTTGCAAGAAAGACGAGAAGACGGCCCGTCAAGCCGCCTTTACGACTCCAGCCGCCTCTATTCCCCTATCATCTGCACCACCACCAGCCGTTCTCTTGGGCGGTTGTCGAATTCGGCGAGGACCACCTGCTGCCAGGTCCCGAGGAGCAGTGTGCCCGATTCGAAAGGCACCGTCAGGGATTGGCCCGTCAAAGTGGCCCTCAAGTGGGAGAAACCGTTGGCGTCACCCCACGTCTCGTCGTGGCGGTACCCGCGGTCGGATGGAACCAGTCTCTCGTAAAGCTCCTTGACGTCGCCGACAAGGCCCGGTTCGTACTCGAGGGTGGTGATGCCCGCCGTGGAACCCTGGACGAAGATCGTCATGTTGCCCTTCGTAAGCCCGCTCCCGGCGAGGCAGGTGACCAGTATCCTGGTGATATCGATCAGGTCTCCGCTTCCCCGGGTCGAGAATTCCCTGTGCTCGTTCACTATCTTCATGGAATCAGTCCTCCTGGAAAATGCAGGTAATTGGGTAATGGGTCATGGGAAGGACCAGACCTTTTCTCCTATTACCTATGACCCATTACCCATGGCCTATTACCTGTCTCCATTACACTACCAGAGACAGGCGCGCATGGAAAGAGCTTTGGCCGGAGATGGACGGATGGGGCGGCCCGTCCCCTCACACTCTACTTGACGTTTATTCCGAATATATGGTAACTGTGTTGTCTCAATGATAGAACGGAGCTCCTGGATAAAGAGAATAGAAGAGACCTGGGAGGAGGCCCCCATTGTGTGGCTCTCCGGCGTGAAAGGGGTGGGCAAGACGACCCTGATAGAGGGTCTCGGGACGCAGCGGACACTCCGCGTCGATTGCGACCCGGCGCGGTCCGCGCACATAGCATTGGATCCCGAGCTCTTCTTCCGCGCCTGTGACCGCCCCGTCGTGGTCTTTGACGATGTCCTCAGGCTTCCCGACGCCATAAAGGTACTCAAGACGGGCGCCGATCTCTTTCGGGAGCTCAGGATCATTGCAACCTCCTCCACCGTGGCGGCGGACGGGAAGGCCGGTGACGCCCTCGGTGACAGGAAGCGCCGTGTCCACCTCGGTCCCGTTCTGTGGGACGAGCTGCCTGCCTTCAACGTTTCGCTCGAGAAGCGGTTCCATCACGGCGGCCTCCCCGAGGCCCTCTTGATGGAGCACCGTCAGGGCGGGTTCTATCGTGGATGGATGGATGCCTTTTTCGACCGCGATATCCGCGAGCCCTTCGGTTTTCGTGACTCCGACAAGTTCACGATGCTCTTCGAATATCTCCTGAAACAGAGCGGTGAGCCTTTCGAGACAACACGGGCATCGGAGACCCTCCGCATAAGCCGTCCAACCGTTGCGGAGCACTTGAGGGCTCTCGAGGCCACCGGGGCGATAACCGTGGTGCGGCCTTTCCACGGGAAAGGTCAGAAGGAGATAATAAAGATGCCCAGGGTCTACGGGTTCGACACGGGTTTCGTGGTCTTTGCCAGAGGCTGGGACCCGCCGCGTCCCGACGACTACGGCCCCCTCTGGGAGCACGTCGTCCTCGAATATCTTGAGGCCCATGTCCGGGGGTCTCAGGTCCAGTACTGGAGATGGGCGGACGACAGGAAGGTCGATTTCATCGTCCCCGGCTCGCGGGACGAGGTGGATGCCATCGAATGCGAGTGGGACCCTGATGCCTTCGACCCCGCGGGGCTCAAACTCTTCCGCACCTGGTATCCCGAAGGAAGGAACTATATCATTTCTCCCCTGTCAGGTCCGGCCGGTGAAAGGCACATCGCCGGCCTTGATGTCCACGTCTGTAACCCTGAGGGATGGCTCGACAGGCAGGGCGCCACCCGCAAGGACTAGTCGGGGCAGCCGCATCCCGCCCGTGAGATATTCCCGCGCAGCTTCCCCAAAAAAAGAGGAGTCCTTCCCGGGAGAGACTGGCGTAACCGCGTGCCCCGACCGGTATGATTTCTCTTGTAATACATGCAAAATTATAGAACAATTAGGCTCAGGAGGCGCTATCCTCCTTACGATTCTTGAATGGTATAACACCGTCAATCCCTCGCCGGGGGGCAGGGGGGTTGTCGGGGTCCGCTCATCGTGTGGTCAGCATCCTCGACAACCAGATCGGACGGAAGGTCACGAAAGCTGATATGAAGAAAAGCCTCACCATACTGATCATACTTCTCATGGTGCTTCTGCGTGGTCTGCCTGTTTCAGCGGGGACCACCTGGGATGGCGGCGGGGCCAACACGAACATCAACACGGCGGCCAACTGGGACGACAACGTCAATCCTCCCTTTGACGGCACGCAGTCGGTGACGTTCGGAACCGGCGGTACCACGGTTACCATCAATACCAATGTCAGCTTCCTGGGTCTTATCTTCAATCGTGACAGCAATTTCACCGTTGCGGCGGGCGCCGGGATCCTGACCATCGGGTCGGCGGGCGTCGACGCGGCCATTCCCGGCACCACGTCGCGCACTTACTCCATAAGTGAGGGCATAATCCTCGGCGCTGATCAGACGTGGACGGCAACGAACAACGGCGCGGGGACGGCGACCCTGAGCGTGAGCGGTGCCGTGTCGGGGACAGGCCGGAACCTTACGGCAGCAGGCACGGGTGCGACGAACATATCCGGTGTGATCGGGACCGGCACGGGCACCCTCACCAAGACAGGCACGGGTATCCTTACCCTCACGGGAGCGAACACCTATTCAGGAGGCACGACGCTTCTCGACGGGACGCTAAGGGTAGGGAACAATTCGGCGCTCGGCACAGGCACGCTGGAAATTGGCGGCGGCACCCTCGCCTCGTCCTCGGGAACGGCGCGTACGATAGCCAACAACACCGTGGTCGGGGCCGACTTCACCCTCGGCCAGGCATCGGGCGGCACGGGCGCCCTTACGTTGTCCGGGACGATGGACCTCGGCGGGTCCATGCGGCAGATCACGGTCAACAACTCTGCGGACACCATCTCGGGGGCCATCTCGGGGGCAGGGGGCATCACCAAGGCCGGCACGGGCACGCTCACGCTGTCGGGCAACAATACCTATTCCGGCGGTACGACCGTCAAGGCGGGAAAGTTGAGCGTGGCGAGCGACAACAACCTGGGTGATGTGACGGGGGGGCTGGCCTTTGCAGGAGGGACCCTTCAGATAGCAGGGAGCTTCACGAGCGGAAGGAATGTGACCCTCAATTCCGGGGGCGGCACCTTCGATACGAACGGCTATGACCTGACCATGTCGGGCGACATGACGGGAACGGGCCGCATCACCAAGACCGGCGCCGGAACCCTCACCCTCACCGGTACCAACACCTACACGGGGACGACGACGATAAGCGGCGGCATCCTCCGTGCCGGTGTCGACAACGCCCTTCCCACCGGGACCGCGGTGACGCTTTCCAACACGGCCGGTGCCGCCCTCGACCTCAATGGCTTCAACCTCACCATCGGCTCCCTGGCAGGCGGCGGCACGACGGGCGGCAACGTCACCCTCGGTACGGGCACGCTCACCACGGGCAACACCTCGAACACCAGCTATGCGGGCATCATCAGCGGTACTGGCTCTCTCATCAAGACCGGCACGGGCACGCTCACCATCACCGGTGCCAACACCTACACGGGCGGAACGACGGTGAGCGCCGGCACCCTTCAAGGCAATTCGACGAGCCTTCAGGGTGCCATCACGAACAACGCGGCAGTCACCTTCAGCCAGACGACGGACGGGACATACGCCGGAGACATGACGGGAACGGGCCGCATCACCAAGACCGGCGCCGGAACCCTCACCCTCACCGGTACCAACACCTACACGGGGACGACGACGATAAGCGGCGGCATCCTCCGTGCCGGTGTCGACAACGCCCTTCCCACCGGGACCGCGGTGACGCTTTCCAACACGGCCGGTGCCGCCCTCGACCTCAATGGCTTCAACCTCACCATCGGCTCCCTGGCAGGCGGCGGCACGACGGGCGGCAACGTCACCCTCGGTACGGGCACGCTCACCACGGGCAACACCTCGAACACCAGCTATGCGGGCATCATCAGCGGTACTGGCTCTCTCATCAAGACCGGCACGGGCACGCTCATCCTCTCCGGCGCCAACACCTTCTCCGGCGGCACGACCCTCTCGTCCGGGACACTTCTCGTCGGCAACAACGCCGCCCTCGGCACGGGCACACTCACCCTCACCGGCGGCACACTCGCCTCATCGTCCACCACGGCACGGACGCTGACGAACGCCACCTCTGTGACAGGGGACTTCACTCTCGGTCAATCCTCCGGCGGCACGGGAGCCCTCACGCTCTCGGGGGCCATGGACCTTGGCGGGTCCATGCGGCAGATCACGGTGACCAACTCCACGGACACCATCTCGGGCGTCATCTCCGGGGCAGGGGGCATCACGAAGGCC
>MVQP01000026.1 GCA_002067235.1 Syntrophorhabdus sp. PtaB.Bin047 | reverse complement strand
AGCCGACTTTTTCCCAGCGGAGTTTACTCTTGTGTCGATAGCAGATATAATAGCATTCATCAGGTTGACCGCGGTGTTTGCGGGTCGTGTGTTCATTGATATAGACACCAGGGTGGTATGTGATCTCCACTGTGCCATCTTTCCTTTTCCGCTGGTTTTTGATGGCGCGGTGGCGTTGCACCTGAGTTGTAGACTTTGCTTTTTTTCTGTCTGTCACTTGGCTCCCCCTTGAATCCTGCTAACGTCCTGCTAACAGCGCCACCGAAATATGATGCCCCAGTGAGTAATACTGTGTCAACAAGAATCACATGCAGAGGCAGCAATAGCAACAACTCAAAAAGAATTGCTAATGATATCGCGAATAACAAAAAAACCCTGATAATGGCCTCCGGAGCCAAAGGCCCCGCGTTCAAATCGCGGCGGGCGCGCCAGTAACCTCCCAGGGTTTGCGGTGCCCTCCAGACCGTAGTCGACGGAACCGCCTGCATGGCAGTTGTCGAGCATTGGACTCTACAAATCTTTAATTTACAAATCGTCTGTTGAATGATATTTGTAATGTCAGTAAGGATTACGGGCGATAGACTTTTTGCCTGAGGAGAGAGCGATGAAGAACGTATTCCGGGTATTGGTCGTTTTGTGTTTGTTGATCGGATTTGCAGCCGTCGTGTCCGGGGCTGACGGCCCGGACAAGAAGCCGGGCGAAGCAGGACCGTCGTCGACCGCGGTCAAGGGAAGTGGCGCGCCAGCGGCCGGTGGCGGGTTTGACGAGACGACCACGCAGTGTCTGAAGAAGCAGAGGAGCATCAATTCAGAGCTTGTGGCTGCCCACCGTGAGGTATACAAGTACAACAATCCCGTGAAGACGCCGAAGGGCATGAGCATGGCCGATATCGTGGACCAGGAAAGCTCAGTGCGCGAGGCCAGGGAACAGGAGCAGACGGCGAGGAGCAGGAAGGCCGATGCAGAGGAGAGGATACGCAAGCTCGAGAAGGATTATCAGAACCTGAGACAGGATCTGCTGAAGCACTATAACGGACAGTTGCCGAAGAACGTGTCGGATGCGTGGCAGACCGAAGAAGGCTACGCCGCGTATCTGATCTCCAAGACGAAATAGCGCAGACGTGTCGGCCTCCGGCAAGGAATGGAGATGATGGACAGGATCGTGAGGGTGGTTGTCGTCATCTGTACACTGGCGGTGGCGTTCTCTCTTTTCTATTACTTCGTGATCTTCCTTCCTTCCGAAAAGAGAGCCGAACGGGACAGGGCGACGAGGGAAAGACAGGAAGCTGAACTCCAGAGGGCAAAAGACAGAAAGGGCTACGAACAATGCCGGGGTGAGGCCCTGGCGACCTATGCCTCCGACTGGGACCGCGCGTGCCAGGCCTACGGGAAGCCGAAGGACTGCGGATTGCCGAGACATTCCAGCGAACGGCTGGACAGGCTTCTCAGGGAGGCCAGGGAAGAGTGCTTCAGGAAGTTCCTTTACGGCAAATGACACCCGGATCCGCCCGGGCGGAAAGGGTTCGCACCTGTCAGATGAGGTCCGTCCTCGGCCAGAGCACCCTGTTGTTCTTGACGTCCAGGATGCCCCGGTAATTGACCCTCACCTCGGGAAGAAAATCATTCGGCAGGAACACCAGCGTGTACATGGGGTCATGGTAGGGATATCCTTTTGAGAAAAGGATGGATTGGAGCTCCCTCTCTTTCCCGGCAAGTTCGGGCAAGGCCTTCTCGGACATGACGCCGCCGATCGGCAGGGCCAGCTCAAAGCAGGGGCCGTCCCCGTCGAAGATCACGATGCCCCCCTTCATATCGAGGATTCTGTTCACGGCGGCGCTCATCGCCCGGGCGTTCCTGCCCACGACGAGGATCTGGGCCGCCGTGTTGTAGGAGGATGCCAGCGCCTCGATCCCGTCGCCGAAACCTTCTAGGAGCCCCGTCGTTATCCAGTCGCCGTCCCTCCCGATCATGGCCACCATGAGATACCGGGAAGCATCGAAATCCAGATAGCCGTCGCGCGAAGGAAGATCGACCCACTTGATCCGGGTGATGGCAGGGTTTGCAAGCTCGATGACGGGAAAGGGGGTGGACACGCCGGGGGGGACGGAGACCCGGAAGAGCTCCTCCCGGGCCCGCCAGTCGCGTTTGGAGAAAGAGGTCTTCGGAAAATACCTCTCCCAGTCGACTGGAGGGAAGGGCCCGACGAGCCCGCCTTCTTTCGCGACTATCCTGCCGCGGGAGATGACGGTCTCCGGGGTGGGTTCGCGGATATCCCGGAGGACCACCATATCGGCGTCCCGTCCCGGGGCTATCCCTCCGATCCTGTGGTCGAGCCCGAAGTAGACGGCGGGGTTGATCGTTACCATCCGGTAAGCGCTTACGGGATCGATCCCTTCCCTGAGGGCTATCCGTATCAGGTGGTCCGTGACCCCCTGCCTGTCGTAGTACTCCGGCATGGAACCGTCCGTCGTGAGGAGGAGACGGTCCGTCAGCACACGTTCCCGGGCTACGGTCTTGAGAAGGAGGCTGAGGTCCTGTCTCAGCGAGCTCTCGCGGAGCATGACGTAAAAGCCGAGCCTCAGCCTGTCGAGGACGTTCTGGCCGTTGATGCTTTCATGGCAGGATTCTATCCCGGCCAGGGCAAGACGGTTGAGCTTGTCGTACCTGGCGCCTGCCGTGTGGCCGTCCACCCTCTTTTTCAGCTCCTTCGTCCTCGCTATAACGGGGGGTATCCCGGAGGTGCCCTTTATCAGTTCCATCCACCGCGTGATCTCACCGATGGACTGGACACGGGGATTCTCGAGGACGGCAAGGAGGTTCTCCACGGAGAACACTCTCTTCTCGTCACGCATGGGGGATTGGGGTGCCGTCCGCAACGACCAGTAGTACTTGATGGGCATGTCCGAGAAGGCATCCATGAATTCCTGGAAAAGTCTCGGACCCATCTCCATATAGAATACAAGGTCATCGCAGAAGACTGTGGTTGTTCCCCGCCTGCAGGCCTCTTCACCGACGGACACGGGGTTGTAGACATCCCAGGGATGGAAATGGGGTTCGATGTATCCAGGGGCTATCGTCCTGCCCGCAAGATCGAGAACGTTCGTGTCCCTTCCCATGTGATGCTCCGAGGGGCCCACGTAGACGATCCTCTCTCCGCGGACGGCAATGTTGCCCTTTAACAGTTCTCCGGAATAGACGTTGAGTATGGTCCCGCCCCTGAGAAAAAGGTGGGCCGCTTCGTCATGGGAAGACATATGCTGTGCAGACGGTCTCTTGACCATGGTTTCTCCGGGGTTCCTTCATCTGACCCTCGCCGTCGGGTGGCCTGTTGCCCCCCAGCGGTGTCAGGGAGCCCCGACAGGGCCCTCCGCCTTCCGCTTTCCGATGAGCCTTTCGTGTTCCTGTTTGATACAGAGGTCCATGAAGAAGCTGATCCCCCCGTCTTCGGCGATCTTCCTGGCTTCGTCGTTCACGATACCTAGCTGCAGCCAGATCGCTTTCGGTGCGAGACGGACCGCTTCCTCCACGATGGGCAGGACATCCTCGGCTTTCCGGAAGATGTCGACGATGTCTATCATTTCAGGTACGTCGGAGAGGGAGGGATACGATCTCTGCCCCATCAGCTCCGAGTGGCCCGGGTTGACGGGTACTACCCGATATCCGTGAGCCATGAGGTATCTCGCGACGCTGTTGCTTGCCTTCGCGGTGTCCGGCGACAGGCCGACGACGGCTATCACCCGCGCCGTTTCGAGGAGGTTCTTTCTCTCTTCATCCTTTTTGTCCATGGTTTCCCTCCGCGCTCGTTCTACTTCAGGCTTTCGAACATCGCCGTTATGCCGGGAACACCCTGATGCATCTCTCTCTTGCCGCCCCGAAGGGCCACCGCCGTCGGGGTGGCTCTTATGTTGTCATTGCGAAGGTATCCCTGGAGAATGGAAAAGACGGGGGCCACATCGAAAGGCTTCGGTCTGAATCCCTTCGCGGTGAGAAAACTCTCCAGCTTGGCGCCGTCGGAGATATTCTGTTGTGCCGCCTCGAAGAGGGCCCTCCTTGCCCTGAGGGCGTGGCCTATCTCCTTTTTCCCGTTGAGGATGTAAAGGAAATACCGCGCGTAGAGACTGGAATGCTTGTGCAGAGGGGCGTCAACGAAGGTGATGGTGATGATGTTCCGCTGAACGAGGTCGGCGATGAGGTATTCGACGTTCGGTTCGAGACTCTTGCAAGCTCCGCAGAAATAATCGGAATAGAGCTTAACTTCAACCTTTCCCCCGCCGAAGGAGAGGAGGAACATGTCCGTGGGCCCGGCGCCCGCGGTGGGCGGAGGCCACGCAGCGGAGCCGATACACAGGAAAACAAGAAACAGTGCGGCGGTGAATGAGGGCTTCTTCATGGTCTTAAAGTATGGTCCAGCGGCCGCCTCGTTGTAAAGAGAAAAAGCTCCCGCGCCCCCGAAAGGGGTCCGCCCGCCGGGGGCTTTACGGTTGACACTCACGAAGGGTTCTATTATTGTATTGCAGTTGCCGCGAAGATTGCCACCGTGCCACCTGTCGGGGAGGACGGTATGGCCCTCAAGAGGAGGAGACATGACCGATGACGACACCTGGGGACGAGACCCCCAGGTGCGCTACATGCGCACTGTGTTTGCCGCAATCGAGAGGGCGCAGAGGGAGTTTCTGCGCACCCTTGGGGTATCGCCCGTCGATCCCCGGCTTCGGCGGTTTCGCGAAGTTGCCCTGGCGTTGTTCGAAAGGTCATGGGTAGCCGCGATGCGGCGCGGCATGGAAACAGGCGATGACTCCGCCGCGGCGATATACATCCTCTGCCTCGCGCGAGCATTGTCGATGAAGGGGGTCGAGGTCCCTGACGCGTCTCTGCCGGGCAATGGGGAATTGAAAAGACTCGTGGATGAGGTGCTTCAGTGATCCGCCTTCGTCTCTTCGGCAGGTGCAGGATCTACCATGACCCGGTGGCCCCCGTCATGCGGGAGCCCGCGCAGATAGGCTGGACGGCCTGGTTCCGCACCATAGACCTCGTGACCCCCCAGAAGCTGAAGGGGGAGGAACTCCTGCGAAGGACCCGCGGCTGGTGGACCGTTGAGCCCGAGGACGTCTCCGAGGTGGTCAGGCCCTTCGGCCGCCTTGTTGTCGGTGACGGCGGCGAGCTGATGGTGGAGTTCGAATCCCAGGACAAGGTGGATGGGCTCATCGAGGCGCTGGAAAAAAGGTTCGGCGACCAGGTGCAACTGGCGCCGTGACAGGGGAGTCAGAATGATGAAGTGTTCGTTCAGAATATTGTTTGCCGCGTGCTGTCTGTTCCTGGCGGCGATCCCGGGTCTTGCGGGAGAGGATACCATTACGCAGGTGTCGACGATAGACGCCCTCATGACGGGTGTGTATGACGGCCCGACCACGCTGGGCGAACTGCGCGGGAAGGGCGATTTCGGCCTCGGGACATTCGCCGCCCTCGATGGCGAGATGGTCCTTCTCGACGGCGTCTTCTACCAGGTCACAAGCACGGGGGATGTCAGGAAGCCCGGTCCCGATGTGAGGACCCCTTTCGCGGCAGTCACCTTCTTCAAGGCGGACAGAACGGTTCCTCTCGCGCGGGGGACGGACTTCAAGGCCTTCACTTCAGAGACACAGAGGAATTTCCCCACGCGGAACAGCTTTTACGCCGTCAAGATAATAGGCAGGTTCAAGATGGTGAAGACCCGCAGCGTTCCGGCGCAGCAGAAGCCATACCGACCGCTGACCGATATAGTCAAGACGCAGCCGGTCTTCGACCTTGCCGATGTTACCGGGACGATGGTGGGATTCTGGTGTCCCTCTTTCGTGAAAGGCGTCAACGTGCCCGGTTACCACCTTCACTTCCTCCGTGCTGACGGGAAAAAGGGAGGCCATGTTCTGGACTTTGTCGTTGAGAACGCGACGATGGAGATCGACGACTCCCGGGAATTCTCCCTCATCCTCCCCGATGACGCCGCCTTCGACAGGGCGAACCTCGAACCGGACAGAGCCGCCGAGCTCAAGGCGGTGGAGAAGTGAGGCAAAGAATGTTTCAGGTTTCAAGTTTCAGGTTTCAGGCAAAAAAAAGACGGAAGACAACTCCAAAATGTGAAGGGGCAAGCTGTTGAGCTTGCCCCTTTTTGAGTTATTCTTTTGAAACCTGAAACCTGAAACCTGAAACCTGAAACCTGAAACAGTCTCTACTTGTTCGCCAGGCAGATGTCTATTGCTTCGTCCATCTTTTCAATGAACTTGAAATCCATGCCGTTCTTGATGCTTTCCGGGACCTCCTCGAGGTCCTTCTCGTTGAGCTTCGGCAGGACGATGTTCCGTATCCCGGCCCGCCGTGCGGCGAGGACCTTCTGTTTTATGCCGCCCACGGGTAGGACGAGGCCGCGCAGGGTGATCTCCCCCGTCATGGCCACGTCGTTGCGGACCGGTTTGTCCGTGAGGAGCGAGACAAGCGAAACGAGCATGGTGATGCCCGCCGAAGGGCCGTCCTTGGGAATGGCCCCCTGGGGGACGTGGACGTGGAGGTCGTTCTTCTCAAAGAAATCCTCGGGTATCTCATAGTCTCCGTACTTGCTCCTGATGTAGCTCAGCGCCGCCTGGGCCGACTCCTTCATGACGTCACCGAGCTGGCCTGTCAGCGACAGGGCGCCCTTGCCGCGCATCTTTGTGGATTCGATGAAGAGTATATCCCCGCCCGTCGGTGTCCAGGCAAGGCCCGTGGCGACCCCTGAATATTTGGTGCGTTCCGCCACCTCGGAGAAGAACTTGATGGGACCGAGGAAGGTATGGATGCTGTCGGCAGTAATGATCTGTTTTTCTGTCTTGCCCTGTGCCACGTCCTTGGCAACGGCGCGGCATATGGCGGCTATCTCCCTTTCAAGGTTACGGACACCCGACTCCCGGGTGTAGGAGCGTATGACCACCTTGAGGGCCTCCTCTTCGAATTCGATATGGTCTTCGGAGAGGCCGTGCTCGGAGCGTTCCTTGGGGATAAGGAACTGCCGGGCTATCATGAGCTTTTCTTCCTCGGTGTAGCCGGGTAGCTCCAGGACCTCCATCCTGTCCTTCAACGCCGGCGGTATGGGGTCGAGCATGTTTGCCGTCGCTATGAACATGACCTTGGACAGGTCGAAGGGCACTTCAAGGTAGTGATCGCTGAAGGAGAAATTCTGTTCCGGGTCGAGGACCTCGAGCAGGGCGCTCGAAGGGTCGCCCCTGAAGTCCGTGCCGATCTTGTCGACCTCGTCGAGCATGAATATGGGGTTGTTGGACCCCGCTTTCTTTATGCCCTGTACGATCCGGCCGGGGAGGGCCCCGACGTAGGTGCGCCTGTGTCCCCGTATCTCGGCCTCATCCCTGATGCCGCCGAGGGATATCCTCATGAACTTGCGGCCCAGGGCCCTCGCGATGGACTTGCCAAGCGACGTCTTGCCGACGCCGGGAGGCCCGACGAAGCACAGGATGGGCCCCTTCATGTCGGCCTTGAGCTTCCTCACAGCCAGGTATTCCAGGATCCTCTTCTTGACCTTCTCCAGGTCGTAGTGGTCTTCATCGAGTATCTTCGAAGCCCCGTCTATGTCGAGGTTGTCTTCCGTCGCCTTCGACCAGGGCAACTCCGTCAGCCAGTCGAGGTACGTCCGCGAGACGGTGTATTCCGCCGACATGCTGCTCATCTTGGAGAGCCTGTCGAGCTCCTTGTCCGCCACCTTGCGTACGTCGTCGGGCATTTTGGCTTCTTTTATCTTCTTCTTGAGTTCGTCGACCTCGTTTATCTTGTCGTCGCTCTCGCCAAGCTCCTTCTGGATGGCCTTGAGCTGTTCCCTCAGGTAGTACTCGCGCTGGGTCTTGTCGATGCCTTCTTTCACGTGTGACTGGATCTTGCTGCTGAGCTCAAGCGTTTCCACTTCCCTGTTGAGGTAGATCGTCGCCTTCTTCAGCCGTTCCTTGAGGTCTATCTTCTCCAGTATCTCCTGCTTTTCGATGACCGATATATTTATCGTCGAGGCGATGAGGTCGGCTAGGTTGCCCGGGTTCTCCACCTTCGCCGCGATCTGGGCGAGCTCGGATGAAAGGTACGGGGCCATTTCGATCGCCTTGCGGTAGAGATTCTTGAGGTTGATGTACATGGCATCTATCTCGATATCTTTCTGGTAGTCCTCGAAGACAGGGAGAATGCTTGCCTTGATGTTGGGCTCCGCCTCGGTGAACTCTATCACCTTGCACCTGCACAGGCCCTGGATGACGACCCTCTGGCTGCCGTCGACCATTTTGACCATCTTCATGATGGTGGCGACGGTCCCGACGGTATAGAGGTCTTCGGCCCCCGGGTCCTCGATATCGGGATTCTTCTGCGTTATGATGGCTATCATCTTGTCCTTGCTCATCGCGTCATCGACGAGGCGTATCGACTTCTCGCGTCCCACGATGAGAGGCATGACAAGATCGGGGTACGCCACCGTGCCCCTGAGCGGCAGAACGGGCAGTTCCGCCGGTATGAACATCCTGTCTTTGATGCTTTTGTCGTTTTTTAAGCCGATTACCATTATTCCCCCTATCGCTTGACATCCTCAAATTCCGCGTCCACAACGTCGTCATCTCTCTTGCCGCCCTGCTGGGCTTCACGCTGCGCGCCGCCATCCTGGCCCGGAGCGCCCTGCGACGTCGCCTGCGAGGTCTTCTTGTAGAGCGTTTCGGCAAGATGATGGGAAGCCTTGGTCAGGTCCTCCGCCGCTTTCTTGATCCTCTCGGAATCGCCGCTCTTGATGGCTTCCTTCGCGGGGTTCAGCAGGTCCTCGACGGCCCTGATGTCCTCGGCGGAGAGCTTGTCCCTGTTCTCGTTGAGGGTTTTCTCCGTCGTGTATATGATGTTGTCGAGCTGGTTGCGCTGCTCGATCTCCTGTTTTCTCTTGCGGTCCTCCTCGGCATGGGTCTCGGAATCGTGGACCATCTTCTGGATGTCGTCTTCGGAGAGGCCCGTGGAGGCGGTGATGCGTATGCTCTGCTCCTTCCCCGTCGCCGTGTCCTTCGCCGATACGTGGAGTATGCCGTTGGCGTCTATATCGAAGGTGACCTCGATCTGGGGTATGCCCCTCGGCGCCGGCGGCAGGCCGATGAGGTGGAACCTCCCCAGTGTCCTGTTGTCCCTGGCCATCTCCCTCTCGCCCTGAAGGACGTGGATCTCGACGCTGGTCTGGCTGTCCTCGGCGGTGGTGAATACCTGGCTCTTCTTCGTCGGGATGGTGGTGTTCCGTTCGATGATCCTCGTGAGTACCCCGCCCAGCGTCTCGATGCCCAGCGACAGCGGCGTGACGTCGAGAAGAAGGACATCCTTGACCTCGCCCGCCAGAACACCCGCCTGAACGGCCGCGCCAAGGGCCACGACCTCGTCGGGGTTAACGCCCCGGTGGGGCTCCTTTCCGAAGAATTCCTTCACTATTTCCTGGACCCTGGGTATCCTGGTGGAGCCGCCGACAAGGACGACCTCGTCGATCTTGTTGGTGGGGATCTTCGCGTCCTCGAGGGCCCGCCTGCTGGGCTCTATGGTCCTCTGAAAGAGGTCGTCGGCGAGCTTCTCCAGCTCCGCCCTCCTGAGCTTCATATTGAGATGTTTCGGACCCGAGGCGTCAGCGGTGATGAAGGGGAGATTGATCTCCGTTTCCACTGTCGTGGAAAGCTCCACCTTCGCGCGCTCCGCCGCCTCTTTCAGTCTCTGCAGTGCCATCCTGTCCTTGGAGAGGTCTATGCCCTGGTCCTTTTTGAACTCGGAAACGATCCAGTCTATCACGCGCTGGTCGATGTCGTCGCCGCCGAGATGGGTGTCGCCATTGGTGGATTTGACCTCAACGACATTGTCGCCGACCTCGAGGATGGATATGTCGAAGGTGCCGCCGCCAAAGTCGTAGACGGCGATGGTCTCGTCCTTCTTCTTGTCGAGCCCGTAGGCCAGGGCGGAAGCCGTCGGTTCGTTGATGATGCGAAGGACGTTGAGTCCCGCTATCCTTCCGGCATCCTTCGTGGCCTGCCGCTGCGAGTCGTTGAAATAGGCCGGCACGGTTATGACCGCATCGTCGATCTGCTGGCCAAGGTATGCCTCGGCCGATTTCCGCAGCTTCTGGAGAACGAAGGCCGATATCTCCTGGGGGGTGTACTGCTTGCCCCGGACGTCGACACGGACGTTGCCGTCCTGATCTCCGACCACCTTATAAGGGACCGTCTTGATCTCTTCCTGCACTTCGTTGAACCGTCTTCCCACGAATCTCTTTATCGAAAATATGGTGTTCTCGGGGTTCGTGATGGCCTGTCTCTTTGCCGTCTGCCCGACGAGTATCTCGCCGTCCTTCGTGAACGCGACCACGCTTGGCGTAAGCCTGCTTCCTTCTTCATTTATGATGACCTTCGGCTCGCCCCCCTCCATGACCGCAACGACCGAATTAGTGGTGCCCAGGTCTATACCTATCACTTTTCTTGCCATTTTCATCTCCTCCTGAAATTTTTCGCGTCTAGCGTAATATAATGTTGCGGTCTAACCTTGTCAACGTTGAGGGCCAATCTTTTTTTGACGCTATCCGGCTGAAAATTCCGAGAGTTATCAACAAGAAAGCGGATCCGGACGATGGGCTGCTCAGGCCCTGTCCGGGGGGCGGCCGGAGGCGTTCAGGCCCCGCAGGCGGGCACCGGCAAAGGACAGCAGGAAGAGGGCGAAATTCACCATGACTATGGTGGCCCCGGCCGGCAGATCGAGAAGGAAGGAGATAGTGATCCCTGCCATCACGGAGAAAACACCGGTGAGGCAGGATATGACGATCGTTGTCCTGAACCCCCTGGCGAACTGCAGCGCCGTCACGGCGGGAATGATAAGCAGTGCCGAAACGAGCATGATCCCCACGACCCTCATGGCGAGCACAACGGTGAGAGCCGTCAGAAGGACCAGGATGCGGTTGATGCACTCCGTCCGTATGCCCGACGCCCTGGCCGATTCCTCGTCGAAGGTGATGGCAAGAAGCTCCTGGTAGGAGAGGGTGATCACGGCGATGAGGCACAGGCACAGAAGAACGGAGGTCCACACCTCCGCGTAGCTTATGGCCAGGATGTTGCCGAAGAGATAGCTGAAGAGGTCGACATTGAAACCGCCCGCCACGCTCGCGATGAGAATACCACCCGCTATCCCAAGCGAGGAGACGATGCCTATGGCGGCATCACCGTAGAGACGGGCCTTGTCGATGAGCTTGAGGATCCCCAGGGCGCTTGCCGCCACGATGGGGACAGCCACGTAGAACGGGTAGGCCTGGAAGAGGAGCCCCACGGCGACGCCTCCGAAGGTGACGTGGGCGAGCCCGTCGCCTATCAGGGAAAGCCTCCTCAGGACGAGAAACGTCCCGAGCGCCGAACAAAGCGCGGCTATGAAGCAGCCCGCAACGAGAGCCCGTTGGATGAAGCCGTGGCTGAAAAGTTCAAGAAAGTCCAAGGGGCCCCCCGGGCAATGACCAATGACCAAATTCCAATGACCAACGAAACGACAGAACGATAGATGAGCTGTCCGCACGGACAGGTTCGATGGTTGTCTGGTTATTGGTTGTTGGAATCCGGTCAATTATCATCACGTGTTATGCCTGTGGCAGATCAGGTGCTGGGAATGCTCACCGAAGTAGTCTGTCATGTCCCTGGAGAGGCAGAAATCGTCGAAGCCGCCGAAGAAGATAAGGTTCTTGTCGAGATAGAGGAGCTTCGAAGCATGCTGGCCGATGGTCCCTATGTCGTGAGTTATCATGATGATCGTTACCGCCTTGTGATTGTTGAGGCTCCTGAGGGTTCCGAAGAACCTCTCCCTCCCCTCGGGATCGAGGGCGGTCGTCGGCTCGTCCAGAATGAGAAGCTCAGGCTGGGCCACCAGCGCCCTGGCTATGAGCACGCGCTGCTGCTGGCCCCCCGAGAGTTCCCCTATGAGCTTGTTCCCGATGGAAGTGATGTCCAGGAGGGCCATGGCTTCATCGATGGACCTCCTGTCGGTCCGCGCGACCCTCCTCGGAAAACTCTTGCCGCCGAGCAGCCCCAGGGCCACGATCTCTTCCACCGTGGCGGGAAAATGCGGGTTGAAGGCTGCTATCTTCTGGGGAAGATACCCGATCTTCCGCCACTGAGTGAAGGCGTCGGCGCTCCGTCCGAAGAGAGCGATCGTGCCCCGAGTGGGTTTGATCAGGCCGAGAAGCAAGCGGATCAGGGTGGTTTTCCCGGAGCCGTTCGGCCCGACGATCCCCAGGAACTCTCCCTTTTCGAGGGCAAAGGTGATGTCGCTCAATATCTCGACGCCATTGAACCGGAAAGACAGGTTCTCCGTCCTCACCACGTCCGTCATCTGCATTCGAGGCCCTTCCTGAGGTTTTCGAGGTTGTTCTCCATGAGAGTGATGAAGGTGGCGCCTTTCTCGAACTCGTCCCTCGTCAGATTGTGAGCTCCATGGAGATAAAGGAGCGTCGCCCCGGTCTCCCTGGAGAGGAGTTCGGACACCTTCGGATTGATCAGTTCCTCGAAATAGACGTAACGGATACCGTTCTCGTCCATCTTCTTCTTGAGAGCGATTATCTTCCTCGCCGTCGGTTCGGCATTCGGAGACCCTTCGTAAGCGCTCACGTATTCGAGGCCATACCTGTGCGCGAGATACCCGAAAGCGAAATGGCCGCCGTGGATGATGGTCTTCTTTCCGCATGTCCCCAGGGTCTCGCGGAACTTTGCGTCGAGCGCGGAAAGCCGTTCCCTGTAAGCGGCCGCGTTCTTGCGGAAAAGTTCGCTTCCCTGAGGGTCGGCGGCACACAGACCCTCCGTGATCGTATCGACCATTTTCGTCGCGTTCCCGAGATCCAGCCAGATGTGGGGATCGTAAGCGCCGTGGTCGTGGTGCCCGTTGCCATGGTCCTTCTGACTGCCCTCATGGTGCTCTTCACCACTTCTCATCAGTTTGATGCCCCGGCTCGTATCGACGATGATGAGGGTCTTATTGGCGATCCCCTTGAGGAGTTTTTCCGACCAGGGCTCCATATACCTGCCGGTGTAGAGGAAAAGCTGTGCGGAATTGACACGCGCCATATCACCGGGCTTCGGTTCAAAGGCGTGGGCCTCTACCCCCGGTGGCAGGATGAGGGTCACCACGGCCCTGTCGCCGGCTACGGCCCTGGCGAAATCATAGAGAGGAAACAGGGTGGTGACGACGGTGATCCTCCCGTGGCCGTCGGAGACATCCTTCCTGTCCGGTCCGCAGGAAGCGGCTGCAAGGAGAAGCAGCGCAAGAAGAACAACCATGGCCGGCCGCAGTGTCTTCATCGTTGCCCTCCTTTGCCCGCCGAACAATCACTGCAGATACCGAAGACCTGCATGATGTGGGATGATACGGTCGCATTCAGGGTCTGCGAGACCTCCTTCTCGATCTCCTCAAAGGCGCAGAAACTGAGATCGTCCACCCTCCTGCAGGAGGTGCATACGAAATGATGATGATGTTCCCTGTTGCCGCAGAAGAAGTAATAGAGCTTGCGGTCCGGATGGATCACCTTGGAGATGACCCCTCCGCCCGCCAATTCTTCCAGGTTGCGATAGACAGTGGGAAGACCGATGGCGCGGAAACGCTCTTTCATCGTCGTCCACACCTCGTCGGGACTCAGATAGGTCGACGCGCCGGACAGGATGTCGAGAATGGCAAGCCTCTTCGGTGTTGCCTTAAGTTCAAGTTCTTTCAGAATGTCGCTATGATCCTTCATGGCCATCTAAATAGAAATTATTTTCGTTTATTGTATGGCAAGGGGAGCAGTATGTCAATGCGGCATTGCGGGAAACACCGTCAAAGACGGGTCCGGCGTCTTCAGCGTTCCACCGGGTTGCCCTTCCTGACCCAGGCGGGATATCCGGCCAGAAAGGTCATGACGTTGGTGTAGCCCGCGTTCCTTGCCGCGACCGCGGCCTTGAAACTGGGGGCTCAACCGTATCCCCGGCAGTAGAAGACGATGGGCGTGTCCTTCTCAGGGGGAAGAAAAGACGCCAGCCTGTAGAACTCCTCCTGAGGAATGTGCATGGCGCCCGGTATATGGCCTGACGCATATTCGAGGGTGCTCCGGTTGTCGACGATGAGGAGTTGCTTCTCTCTTTCCATCAAACCTTCGAGCTTCCTGACATCTATGTCTCCGATACTGCCCGCGAAGAAACAACCGGCCGGAAAGAGGTTGAGGACGGCCAGCGCCAGGAGAGCGAGGAGGGGTGGGGCATGCTTTGAGGCGGTTGGTGGATGATGGCGGGCCATATGGCGACGCAGGGAAACACCGCGGTTCACGGTTTGTATATTCTTCGGATCCTCTGCTTTGCCTCGTTGACCTGTGCCGGTGAAAGCTTGAGTCCCGCTGGAGTCTGTTCCGGTTCCGCTTCGATGCTGTAGATGCGCTCGGGGAGGCCTGCCTGTTCCTTCATGCCCGGGGGCAATCCGGGGACCACCCCTATGGCCCTGTGCACGTCGTCGGGGAACTTCCCCGGGTCGGCGGTCTCATAGATCACGGCTGGCCGGTCGTGTCTTGCCCCGACAAACTCTTCAAGTACGGCCCAGCCCACGGCACCGTGGGGATCGAGGATGATGCCGTAACGCTCGTAAACATCCTTCATCGTCTCGAAATGACGGGGATTGCTGACCCCGAGGGAGACGATGTCCCGCCGCATGGCTTGCATGTCGGGCATCCGGTCGATGATGCCCGGTCTCGTCACGTTGCCCGTTGACGGGTCCCGCTCGTCGAACATGTGACCACCGTAAAAGTCGATGAGGCGCGCCAGGTTGCTCGGATGGGAGACGATCATGGCCGATGACGGCGATTTGATGGAGGGCCGTACGGTATATGTCCCCGTGGCGAGAAAATCGGGAAACTCCGTGTTCTCGTTGACGCCGCAGATGATCTTTTCGACGGGAAGCCCCATCTGCCTCGCTATGACGGTCCCCATCATGTTACCGAAGTTTCCCGAGGGGATGCTGGCAATGAAGGGCTCCAAGGACGTTTCCATCTGCGAATATGCGTAAAAGGGGTAGACCGCCTGCGGAAGGAGCCTGCCGACGCTGATGGAATTTGCGGAGGTGAAACGGTCCCGGTCACCGAAGAGCTCGAGGGCAAAAGACGTGTCGCCCAGGATGTTCTTGGCAAGCGCCTGGCAGACATCGAAATCGCCGTTCACTTCGAAGGCGTGGACGTTGTCGCCGAGGGTGGTCATCTGCCGCCGCTGACCCTCGCTGATGGACCCTTTGGGATAGAAAACGATGTTGTCGATGTTCTTGAGGCCAAGGAGGGCATCGGCCACAGCTCCCCCGGTGTCTCCACTCGTGGCAACGATGACGACCCTTCGCAGACCCCTCTGCCCGAGGAAGTGATTGAGCATCCTGCCGAAGAACCGGGCGGCGTAGTCCTTGAAGGAATATGTCGGTCCCCGGGTGAGCCACATTATGTACGTCTGCCCCGTGACCCTCTGGACCACGGTCGGGATCTTCCGGGTGTCGTAGGCGTCATCGAGAAGCGATCTCAGACGTGCCGGGGGTACCTCCCGCCCGAGGAAAGGCTCCAGGACCTCATGGGCTATCCCGGCGTAGGTCATGCCCTTCATGGCTTCTATCCGCTCCCGGGACAGGACCGGAACGTCCTTTCGGGCTATCATGTACAACCCGTAGTTAGACGCCATCCCGGTGAGCAGCGCGGTCTCGAAATTGACGCGTTCCGCCGGGTTGTTGGTACTGTAATACGCGGTCTCGCCCATGGCAGGTTAAGCATACAAAAAGTTTGCTTTTTTTTCAACTTCCTTTATAATTGACATACCATGGTCTTCATAAGGCCCTATCTGCTCCGCGGAGCGATCCTTTCCGCAGTCATTCTCTTCCTGACCGTCGGCGCTGTCAAATCGGATCCCCTGCCCGTGGGAGACCCGCAGGCAAATGACAAAACGATCGTTGCCTCCGATGACCTTCCCAAGGTGTCGGCGGTGAAGAACCCCCATGGTTTCCTTCAGTTCGATGGTACGGGCTACCGGGTCGTGACGAAGGAGATCAAACCGGAGAAGACGAATCACATCCGGCTGAAGCCCGTCGATCCCCCGGGGTCGAAGGGGGAAAGTTCCACCGTCTACACGCTCGAGGTGCTCGATGACAGGGCCGGCGCAGAGAACAAGCAGCAGAGTTCTCCCGCGAATGACGGAGCCCGGCTCGCTGTTGAAAGGGTGGAGGACCTCGACAAGAAGAAGAACGCGACTCCGGAGCCAAGAAAGGAGCACAAGGCCGACGTGGGTCTTGGCGTCAAGGTTTCCGAGTCAAGCGAAGTGATGGTGGGCCGCGGCCTCGTTCTGGAGCGCAAGGATGACAGGGGCCTGGAATCCCGCGACGATGGCTGGCGGTTTCGCTTCAAGACGAATTTCTAGGGCTCGGCCGGAGGACCCGGCAGCCACTTCTTCCCCATGTATCTTCTGAACATGAGCGCGGCGGCGAGGACCTGCGACAGGTTCATGGTCCACCACACGGCGTGTGCCTCGAATCCCATGACGACGACGAAGAGATAACACAAAGGGACTCTGACCAGCCACGTGCAGGCGGCGATGATGAACATCATACTCCTCGTGTCCCCCGCTCCGCTTAAGGCCCCCGCGAGTATCACCCACAGTGCCATGAAAGGCTCGCCGAGCATGTTGATGTAGAGATACGTCATCGTTTCCCTCATCACGACGGCGTTGTCGGACACCAGGGACGCGAGCCCCGGCGCGGTGATGACCACCCCGAGGGCGAGGAGAATGACGAGGCAGACGCCCATCATGGCGGTGACGAGGCCAGCGCGAAAGGCTGCAGCGGACCTTCGCTCTCCCAGAAGGTTGCCCGTCATGACGGCATTCGCCATGTGAAAGGCTATAGCGGGGAGGAACGCGGCCGATTCGATCCTGAGTCCCGCCGAGAATGCCGCAAGGATCTCTATGCTGTGTCGCGGCAGGGAACTCAATATAAGATAGAGGACCATGGAATGCACCTGCCACAGGGACTGGCTGAGTCCGAATGGCCAGGCGATACCGGCTATCTCCCTGACGCGTTCCAGCGCGAACACCATCGCGGAAGACGGCACGAGGGCCCGCAGATGGCGAAGGTTCAAAAGGCATCCCGCAAGGGTGCTCAAAGCGGTGGCCAGTGCGATCCCGGTATAACCGAGGGGTGTGCCGAAGACGAGAAAGAAATTGAAGAATATGTTGCAGCCGCAGACCGTCGCCATCGTGGCGAGGGAAAGGCGCACCTTCTTGCAGGAGCGCAGAACGCCGTTCGTATTGATGAGGATATAGTGAAAGATGAGACCCGCCGCATATATCTGTCCCAGCGGTGCCGAGAGGGGTTTGAGACGGTCCGGAATGTTCACGATGGCGATGAGTTCGGGCGTCAGGACGATCCCCAGCACCCCGAAGATGAGACCCGCCGCGGCAGTCACGACGAGAACGGAGAAAATGGCCCGGGCGAGATCTACCCTGTCACCGGAGCTGAAAAGCCGGGAGATGACCGATACCGTTCCCGTTGTCAGGGCGTTGGCTATGATGATGAAGGCGAAGTAGAGCTGGATGACGAAACCGTATGCAGCCTGTGTCTCCTTGCCGACCTTTCCGGCAACGTAAATGTCTGTGATCCCGATGAGGAATTCGAACACCATGATGAGCGTCATGGGTGCGCTCACCGACCAGCTTTGGGAGACAAGACCGCGGATTTCTTTTTCCTGGCAGATCTTTGTCAGGTTCATTTTCGATCCAGGGGGTTCGAATGCCGGCGGAGAAGGCCGGTGCCGCCAGATGGGGGAAAGGGCCTGTCAGAGCCTTTGTTTTCTGACCTCATAGCAGGCAAGGGCAAAGGAGGTGGCAACGTTGAGCGACGGGAACGAGGGATTTGTCGGGATCCTCACGAGGGTGTCGCAGGTCTCCTTCGTCAGCCTGCGCAAGCCTTCTTCACCACCGAAGACAAGACATACGGGCCCCGTCAGGTCGATCTGCCAGAGCGCGGTGGTGCCTCGTTCATCAAGACCGTAGCAGAAAACCCCCCTTTCTTTCAGGGCTTCAAGATACCGCGAAAGGTTGGTGACCCTCACGGCCTCTATGAATTCGGTGGCCCCCCGGGATATGTTGGCCACCGTCTCGTTTATCACGCAGGAACGGTCCTTGGGAAGAATGAGGGCGTCGATGCCCAGGCAGGCCGAGCTTCTCGCTATGTTCCCCAGGTTCTGGGGGTCCTGCACGCCATCGAGCGCTCCCAGGAAAACGGGGCCCATGGTATCGAGACGTTTGAGGAAGATATCCTGGTCAGTGTAATCGAAGTCTTCGCGTTCGAGGCACACGTGCGATCTCGGAGAGCCGCACTTCTTTGCGAAGGCCTCGGAAGGGAGGACCCGGAATGCCACGCCCTGCCTTCTCGCCTCCTCGATCAACTCCTCTGAGAGCTTTTCGTGGCCCTGCCGGACGAGAAGCCTGCGGGCCTTGCCCGGATGGTTCTTCAGGGCTTCCTTGATGCTGTTCCTGTTAAACAGAAAGGGCATCGCGTATGTCCCCGGTGATCTTTCTCAAAAGGGCTTTCGGGTCCGACGCGTCCCTGACAGCCCTGCCGAGGACGATGTACGAGGCCCCCCTCTCTATGGCCTCCCGGGGTGTGATCGTCCGTTTCTGATCGTCTTTCCTGTCTTCGACCCTTACCCCCGGTGTGATGATGAGAAAATCCCTTCCGCAGGTCTCGCGGATCATCTCGATCTCGCTTCCCCCCGCGACGACTCCGTCGAGCCCGGCCTCCTTCGCAAGGAGTGCCAGCCTCTTGGTCAGTTCGATGACGGGTATGTCGAAGCCGACCCTTTTCAGTTCCCCGTCATCGAGGCTCGTGAGGACCGTTACCCCTATGATCCTGGGGCGCACGAGGCCGGGGTTCTTCCCCGCCTCGACGAGGGCCCGCTTGGCCTCGCTCATCATGGCGAATCCCCCCGAGGCGTGGACATTGAGGATGTCGACGCCGAGCCTTGCCGCCTCGATGGAGGCCTTGGCCACGGTGTTGGGGATGTCGTGATACTTGAGGTCAAGGAAGACCTTCGAGTTCTTCAGCTTTATGTAGTCCACTATCTTGGGCCCGCACTGCGTGAAGAGCTGCTTGCCCACCTTGAACATGCCCACGTGGTCCTTGAACTCCATGACAAGCTGCTGCGCCTCCTCGAAACGGTCTACGTCGAGAGCAAAGATCATTTTTTCCCTGGGGTCCATCGCACTCTCCATTATTGTTCTGACTCCTCGCGGTTAACGATTGACAAAGCGTTTCGCGACAATTAAGAATAACTGCGTGGAACATGAACGCCTGTCAGATATCCTGCTCCTCAGTGTCTCTGTTATCTGGGGTATGAACCTCGTGGCCGTCAAGTACCTTCTGGGCGACCTGTCCCCGGTGAACCTCATACTGGTGCGGTTCATCACGGGGAGTTTTCTTCTATTTCTTTTACTCTTTTTTCTCGAAGATGTAAAGGTGCCGCCCAGGGATATATGGAGACTTACACTCCTCGGGGCCGTGGGCGTGGCGTTCTACCAGTTCCTTTTCACCTTCGCCTTGAAATACACCTCCGCCGTCAACGTGGGGATACTCATAAACATGTCCCCCATATACGGCGGCTTCCTGAGCAGTCTCTTCGGCTATGAGAAGTTCATGAAGAAGAGGCTCTTTGCGATCATTACCGGATTTGCCGGTGTCTACATTCTCATGACGAAGGGGGACTTGGGTTTCTTCATTAAGGGCGATGCCGCCGGAGGAGTGCTTGCCATCTTGGCCAGTGTTTCCTGGGCGCTTTACACGATCCTGTCCAAACCGCTCCTCGAAAAGCATTCGCCGTTGAAGGTGACGGCTTACAGCATGGCGGCCGGCTCCATTCTCCTCGGGTTCTTCGTGCCGTCGTTCTTCGATGCGGAGGAACTCGGGCACCTTTCCCTGCCGGGTTGGCTCATCATCGCCTTTTCCATCGTTCTCTCGACGGTTGTCGCCTTCTTCCTCTGGTACCGGGGGGTGGCAAGGATAGGGGCCTCCCGCACGATGGTCTACCAGTACTGCGTTCCCGTCTTTACGGCGCTGACAGCCTACTTCGTTCTCAACGAGACCCTCCATTTCTCCCAGCTTATCGGGGGACTGATCATTTTTGCGAGCGTCTGGATGGCGAGAAGATGAGGAAGGGGTAATGACCCACACCTGTCCACAGTAGATCTGCGGCGACGGACATGCTGACCCTCAGGAGCAATCGCGGGAGAGAAGAATAACCAATTAACCAAATTCCAATGACCAGATAAACAGACAATGACCAATAACCAAACGTGATACAGGCAATCCGTTTTGCCTTCCCTTAGGTCAATTGGCTATTGGTAAATTGGTCATTATCTTTTTCATTGGTCATTGGAATTTGATTATTGGTTATTGATTTCTAGGTTGGTCATTGTTGATTCAATAGTCTATTCCCTCAACGGCTCCTTTGCCGCTGCTGTAAGCGTGGCGGATCTCTTTCATGTCCGTGACCATGTCGGCGACGTCAATGAGGTCGCGGGGCATGTTTCGGCCGGTGAGGACCACGTGGAGGCCGTTCCGTCTGCTCCCGAGCGATCGGACGATCTGCTCCGCGGGGATGAGGCTGTTGTTGACAGCGTGGGATATCTCGTCGAGGACAACGATGTTGGCGCTGCCGGAGGAAAGCTCCTCTTCGGCGGCCCGCCAGCCCTCTTCGGCGGCCTTGCGATGGGGCGCCGGATCGTCACCGTCTCTCAAGAAACCGGCGCCGAAGGCGTGGACCTCGATAAGCGGGACGGTGTTCCCGTCGAGCATTTGTTCCCCCGACCTCCCCTGGCCTTTCATGAACTGGAAGATGGCCGTCCTTTGCCCCCGGCCGAGCGCGCGGAGGGCTATACCAAGAGCCGCCGTGGTTTTCCCCTTGCCATCGCCGGTAAAGACAATGATAAGCCCCTCTTTGTCGCCCATACCAGTTAATACCATTATTATAAGAACCGTTGCAACGGTCCTTACCCTTTTATCGACCCCATCGGGATGATCTTTGCCACCAGCCGCGAGATGCCTGCCCTGTGAACGACCTCAACGACCTTCGATACGTCCTTGTAGGCCTCGGGCATCTCCTCTGCGAGCGTTGCCTTGCTGGCCGCCCTCACGTAGACACCGCGCTCTTCCATTTCCCTGATGATAGATCGCCCCCTGGCGGACCTCAGCGCCGCACTCCTGCTCATCATCCTGCCCGCGCCGTGGCAGGTGCTCCCAAAGGTCTCGTCCATGGCGCGCTGTGTTCCCGCGAGGACATAGGAGGCCCTGCCCATGTCGCCGGGCACAAGAACGGGCTGCCCCACCTCCCGGTACCTGTCGGGGACGAGGCGGTGGTGCGGCGCAAAGGCCCTCGTGGCCCCTTTCCGGTGAACACAGAGCATCATATCCTTGCCTTCCACCCTGTGCAGTTCCTTCTTGGCGATGTTGTGACACACGTCGTAGACGAGTCCGAGACCCAGGGAAGAGTCGCTTGCGGCGAATACCTCTTCGAACGTCTCACGGACCCAGTGCGTTATGAGCTGACGGTTTGCGAAGGCGTAATTGGCGGCAGCGGCCATGGCCGAGAAATAGCGCCGTCCCTCCGGGGAGTTGAGCGGGGCGCAGCACAGCTGCCTGTCGACGAGGGCTATACTGTATTTCCCGGCGGCGGACAGCATCTGCCGTATGGATTCATCGCAGACCTGGTAGCCGAGACCGCGCGACCCGGTATGGATCATGATGGTCGCTTGGCCACGGGTAAGGCCGAAGGCCCGTGCTGCCTCCTCGTCGAATATCTGCGCGACATAGCCCACTTCGACGAAATGGTTCCCGCTGCCGACGGTTCCGAGCTGGTCCTTTCCCCGTTCGTACGCCCTGTCGGAAACGGCGTCCGGATCGGCCTCGTCGAGACAGCCCTGATTCTCGATGTTTTCCAGATCAGAGGAGGTGCCGAAACCGTTCGCTATTGCCCACCGCGCCCCTTTCTCGAGCACTCCCCTGAGCTCGCCGTGAGATAACCTCAGGTCCTTGCGGCGGGAACCGACGCCGCTCGGAACATTCCGAAATAGACCCTCGACGATGTCCGGCAGTCTGTCCTTCACGTCCTTCGCGCTCAGCACGGAGCGCAGGAGACGGACCCCTCAGTTGATGTCGTAGCCGACGCCGCCGGGAGAAATGACCCCTTCATCGACGTCGAAAGCCGCCACCCCGCCTATGGGAAAGCCGTAGCCCCAATGGATATCGGGCACGGCAAGGGACGCCCTGACGATCCCGGGAAGGGTGGCCACATTCCGAACCTGTTCTATACTTTCATCAGTGCCGAGATATCCGAGCAACTCCTCATCGATATAGATGATGCCGTCAACCCGCATCGCCCCGGATCTCCTGACGACATAACGGTTCTCATCAAGCTTCTCGAGCATCCTTCTTTCTCCCTTCATACCTCACCCCCCCTAAAAGAAGGTTTCAGGTTCCACGTTTCAAGTTCCAGGTTGAGAGACCCGGCGAAGGCCCTGATGTTCCTGGCCCTTCCTTGAGACCTGAAACGTGAAACCTGAAACCGGTTTCTTACACGTCTATAATAATGGTAGCCTTGAATTTCCCCTTCTCTTCGGTTATGGCGAACTTATGGTAGGTGACGGCCTTCAGCTCCGCTTCGATGCTGTGCCTGCCCTCGTCAAAGGCTTCGCCTTTGAGGAGGGCGGTGAGGCCTTCTCCCTCAAAGGTGACGGCCACTTCGGCGGGGATGAATCTTTCCACATCCCAGACAAAGAGGAGCTCGTTGAGGAAGTTGATGAGGAGCTCCCCGTTGCCCGGGACGGTGATCCTTTTTTCAAGCGCCGACCTCACCTTCCCGGGATCGGTGATGAGGGAAAGCATGGCCCCGGCGGCATTCTCAAAGAGCTCTTCCCGTGAAGCCCCGCAGACCTCGAGAAGGATGTCGGCGTCATGATCGAGGACCTTGAAGGGCTCCATGGGGACCTCAACGGCTACTTCTTCGGTCTTTGCGTTCTGATCACCTCTTTGATACTGCGGGTGATATCGAGCGCCTTGTCGAGCGGCCTCTGCCAGATATTGCGCCCGAAGATGAAGCCGGAACCACCCGCACGGATGCACAGGCTCGCCTTGGCGAGGAGGTCTTCGTCTGAGACCATCTCGCCGCCGGCAAAGATCACGGGAACCCCGCCCGTGGTACCTATCACCCTCTTGATGGCCTCCATCTGGTCCGTCTCGAAATCGCGGTACGGAGCCGGCACGGCAGAATTCTTCTTCGGGTTCGGGACGTTCACCTTGATCATGTCGGCGCCGAGCTCGGCGGCGACGCGGGCGGCGTATTCGACGGCGTAGAGACTGTTCTTGCCGCCTTTCGCCTCTATCTCACGGCCCCTCGGGTAGGACCAGACTATGACGGGTAGACCAGCCCTGTGGGCCTCTTCGCGGACGTACGTGAACTGCTCGATGTCCTCGTCCTGTCTCGGTGAGCCTATGTACAGCGTGTAACCCACGGCGATCGCGGACAACTGGAGCGCCTCATCGATGGTAGCGGTGATGGGAGAGAGCGGCTCGTCGTCCGAGGGGATCTCCGTCTTGCCGTTCACCTTCAGGACAAGAGGCACCTGGTTGTACATGTCCTTGAAATAGCGCCTGGCATTCCCGATATGGAGAGCGACGGCATTGTACCGCCCTTTCTTTGCGATCTCGATTATATGAAGGGGGTCCTCGGCATACCTGGCATTGAAGAAGTCCCTCGGCCCGTGTTCAAGCCCCTGGTCGTAGGGCAGTATGATCGTCTTCCCATATGTCTGAAACAACCCTTGAAGCCGTACCTCTTTCGGTTCCATATTCCCCTCCTTGGATTAGTTGGTAGACAGTATAGCATAAAAGAGGGGTTATGGGTGATGGGCAAAATGCCAAAGACGGGTCATGGGCGATGGGCTATAGGTGATGGGCAAAACATCTAATTGAGGAAAGCGTTCCATAGTCTTTCCCCATGACCCATGACCTATCGCCCATGACCCGAATTTTTCATTAAAAGATATTAATTTTTTGCTTGACAGCCCCAGGGGGGGTTGGTATTATTAAAAAAACTTAATTAAGGGAGGTGGAGTGGCGACAATAGTGTATAAGGATGCGAAAAAAAATCTTAAGGAGGCAAGAATGAAGAAGTTAGTATTGGTTATGCTTGCATTGTTCCTTGTTATTCCTGTAGTGAGCAACGCAGGCAGCATGACAAGCAGATACGATGTCACATTCGGCGGCTTCGTGAAGTTCGACCTCGGCTGGACCTCACAGAACGCCAACGCGGATGCGGTCAACGCTTCCCGGTCAAGCTCATCCTCACGCAAGGTTTTTGCCGACGAGTACGGCAACACCTTCATGAGCGGTGCTGAGACCCGTTTCAACTTCCTCATCAAGGGTCCCGACCTGTGGGGCGCCAAGACGAGCGCCTTCATCGAAGGCGACTTCCGCGGCACGTCAACGGGCAACCAGTATGGTGGATTCCAGCTCAGGCACGCCTTCATGAAATTGAACTGGCAGTCTGCAGAGTTGATGATGGGCCAGAACTGGCAGCAGTTTGGCATGCCCTACTACGTCCCGACGGTCAGCATCCTTGATTTCGCCCAGTATTTCAAGGGCATCAGGATTCCCCAGATGACATTCCGTTATTTCTTCACGAAAGAGTTCAACGCCATGTTCGGCCTTGCGTCCGCGACAGAGTGGTCAGGCTTCCGCGGCGTCCGTCAGTCCAATGACGGCTTCGCCAGAAGCAGCTGGCCGGGACTCGAAGGCGAGGTTGCCTACTGGACCGACCGCTGTGGCAAGATCGGCCCCCACAACCTGAAGTTCGCCTTGGGCGGCTACTATGGAAAGGACAACAGCAGCAGCACGACGTACCTCAACGCGGCTGGCACGGACTACAGGGATGATACCCTGAATTCCTGGGTGGTGGCATTCCGGTATTCAGTACCCATCGTTCCCGAGAAGGCCGGCAACAAGGCCATGTCCGTCCTCCTCAACGGTAACTTCTGGGTCGGCCAGAACCTGAACGGCAACGGCTGGCTCTACGATTCCAACTACGCCTCCTACCAGAGGCCCGATGGCACCTACGCCGCCCCGACGCAGTTCGGCCTCCAGGCGAACCTGTCATGGTGGATCACCAACGCCCTTCACCTCAACGGCAACTACGGTTACCTGAAACACAACGCCAGCAACTACGCCCGCCGTCTCATGGTCAACAACTACAACATGACCCAGAGCTACGGCGTCAACCTGCTGTGGGATGCGAACCAGGCTATGAGGTTCGGTATCCAGTGGGTCCGGAACTACACGGGCTACAACCAGTATGGCAATCCCGCCGCCAGCGTGGGCCCGGGTGTCGCCGACCGCACAGGCGTGGCCGATATCTACAGATTCGGCGCCTGGTATTTCTTCTAAGAAACAGATATACGCAAGACAAGAAGGGGCCTTCGGGCCCCTTTTTTTGTAAGATATCATCGGGGTCGATCTTCGCGAAGAGAAGAGTTGACAAAGGCGGAGCAAACCCTTTAATATTAAGCACGCCGGAGTGGTGGAAGTGGCAGACGCGCCGGACTCAAAATCCGGTGATCCTTGCGATCATGCGGGTTCAAGCCCCGCCTCCGGCACCAAAGAAAGGTTCAAGAGGTCAAGAGTCTCAGAGTCCAAAGGTTTCCGGGGCCTCTGGGAATGGCCTGTAGTCTGACGTAAGAGCACGTATACCTTCATTGTAATCAGAAAAGTGATGTGGAAAGGCGGATGCGGGGGGAACTGTCTCTACGGTGCAGGGTTGTCAGCTTATCTTTCTGTCGAGGGTGAGTCTTGCGCGCTGGAGGTCGGCGGGGGTATCGATGCCAAATCCGTCGTACTGGGTGGTGAGGACCCGTATCCTGAAGCCGTTCTCCAGGACGCGAAGCTGTTCGAGCGATTCCAGATCTTCGAGCCTGCTCCTCGGCATTTTCACGAAACGCTCCAGGAAGTCCCTTTTGAACGCATAGATGCCGATATGCTTGTAGAGCAGGGGTTTCGCCGCGCCGTTTCTCAGGTGGGGGATGGGAGACCGGGAAAAATAGAGGGCGAAACCGCGGCCGTCGAGGACGACCTTCACGGTGTTGGGGTCGTGATACTCCCTGTCGTCGGCGATGGGTGAGCACAGGGTGGCCATGTCGAGGTCTTCGTTGTCCATGACGGAGAAGAGAAGGTCCGCCATGTCGGGGCGCATGAAGGGTTCGTCACCCTGAAGATTGATGACAAGACCCGCCTCTCTCTCACCTATGGCCTCAAACACCCTGTCGGTGCCGCTCCTGCAGGAGGGGCTCGTCATCACCGCGTCGCCGCCGAAGGCTGTGACGGCACGGAGTATGCGTTCGTCGTCGGTCGCCACGATCACCCCGTTCTGGAGCCGGGATTCGGCGGCACGTTCGTAGACGAGTTGTATGAGGGGCTTGCCGGCTATCTCGAGAAGGGGTTTCCCGGGGAGCCGTGTCGATTCGTATCGCGCTGGTATGACGATGAGCTTTTTCATGGGACTCGCACATTATACTAGACAGGGAAGGGAAAAGAAAGAGACAGGTGATGGGCAATGGGTCATGGGGTGAGTGGAAGGGGAAGAAACTTGAAAAATTTTCTTAAGTCCTTTTTCTTTTGACCGATAACATATGCATGATCTCAGGAATCAGTTCATCGCTATCCGGCCTGTCGGCCTTCACAAGGACCCTGTCGAACACAGCCAACAACATTGCCAACGTCAACACCGATGGGTACAAGAGGACGAGAGCGACCATTGTTGAGGACACAAACGGGCTGCCCGAGGTGAGCATCGAGAAGCGGGACACACCCGGCTCCATCATACAGGAGACGGACGGCACCCTGCGCGAGCTCTCGAACGTGGAGCTCGCCGAGGAATTCCCCCGCATGATTATCTCCCAGAGGGGCTACGAGGCCAACATCAACGCGCTCAAGGTCGAGGGCGAGATGATAGGGTCGCTGCTGGATATCATAGGCTAAAAGGCAGGTGATAGGTGATGGGTAATAGGTAATAGGTGGAAGGAAGCATATCGAAGCACCGTGTTGCTGCTCTTCCCATCACCTATCAACCATAACCCATCACCTATTATCTATTCCTGTCACCCGCCTCTAGCTTCTATATGAAGCGTTTATCTTCACGTAATCGTATGTGAGGTCTGTTGTGTAGATGTCGAAGGAGGCCTTGCCGTCATTGAGGTTGACGATGACGGATATCTCCTTCCTGCCCATCAGTTTCTTCATCTTCTTTTCGCTGAAGGGGATCTCCGTCCCGCCCCTGGCGATCATCTCGCCCTGCAGGGTGATGTCCACTTTCGAGGGGTTAAGGGGGACGCCCGCGTCGCCCGCGGCGGCGATGATGCGGCCCCAGTTGGGGTCGGCGCCGAAAAAGGCCGTTTTTGTCAGCGGCGACAGGGCGATGCGCCGGGCTATTTTCTCGGCCCAGTCCTTTTTCCGCGCCCCCTCCACCATGATGTGGGCCACCCTTGTGGCGCCTTCGCCGTCGCGCACTACCATCATGGAAAGCTCTTTCAGGACCTGGCGAAGTCCCTCTCTGAAGCTTTTCAGGGCGTCGACGTCTTCCTGCCCGCGCCGCGTGAAGAGCATGACCGTATCGTTGGTGCTGCATTCTCCATCCACCGTTATCCGCTCAAAGCTGTCCCTGACCGCCTGGTCGAAGTCGAGCCTCACGTTCTCGGGCGAGACGGGGAAATCGGTGAAAACGAAGGCAAGCATCGTGGCGAAGAGAGGATTGATCATGCCTGAGCCCTTGGCAACTCCGGCGATCGTGTACGTCTTCTTCCCCTGGAAGGTCCTGTGGGCGATCTTGGGATATGTGTCCGTCGTCATGATGGCTCGGGCAAAGCTTCTGAGGCCCGATTCCTTCCTGAGGCGCGCCGCCCCGGGCAGAGCCGATATCATGGCATCGGCGGGAAGCCTCTTGCCGATGACGCCGGTGGAGGCAAAGAGTATCTCCTTGAGGTTGGCGTCGATGAGCGGCGCCAGGCCTGACGCGATCGCCGTGAGATCGCCCACGCCTTCCTTGCCGGTGCAGGCGTTGGCACATCCGCTGTTGACCACAATGGCGCGTACGGGTCCTTTATCGATCCTGCGGTCATAAAGGATATGGGCTGCTTTCACCTGATTACGGGTATAGACTGCGAGAACATTCGTCTCTTCGCGAAACACCACAAGCCCGAGATCAAGCCCCTCGGCCTTGATCCCCGAAGCCACCCCCGAAAACTCAATCCCCTCGATCAACGGAACCTTCGCCATTACCCAACCTCCAAAAGAAAGTTTCACGTTTCAGGTTTCACGTCTCAGGGAGAACCAGAAAAGCCTTCAGAGACAATAGTTTTTGCCTGGAACCTGGAACCTGGAACCTGGAACCGTCTTTACCGTCCACAGCACTTCTTGTATTTTTTCCCGCTGCCGCAGGGACAGGGGTCGTTGCGGCCCACCTTTTTGTCCTTCTTTCCGGCGGTGTCAGCGCTGGCCGTGCCGTCCCCCATGTTGAAGAACATCACCGGCTCGTGGTACTCCACCTCCTGCTCCTTTGCGGGCTGGACAGCGAAGAGCTTGCGCACCGTATCGTATTTCGCCCTCTCCACCATGTCGAGGAAAAGGTCGAAACTCTCACGCTGGTATTCTCTCAAGGGGTCCTTCTGCCCGTAGCCCCTGAGGCCTATGCCTTCCTTGAGGTGATCGAGGGCGAGCAGGTGCTCCTTCCAGAAGGTGTCGATGGAGTTGAGGACGATGAAACGTTCGACGGCCCGCATCTCGTCTGCGCCGAAATCCTGGGATTTCTTCTCGTAGAAGGATTTGACCGTTTCGATGACCCTGTCGAGGAGACCCTCCCGTGTGAGGCTCTTCACATCGTCTATAGCGAAGTCCACGTGGATGAGGAAATTCTCGTAGATCCGGTTCTTGAGCGTTGTGAGGTCCCATTCCTCAGGATATACCTTCTCCGGGGCGCACTCGAACACCATGTCCTCGCAGATCTCATCCACCATCTCCATGATCTTTTCCCGGACGTCCCCGTTCTTCATGACCTCGCGGCGCATCCCGTAGATGGTCTCGCGCTGCTTGTTCATAACGTTGTCGTATTCCAGGAGGTACTTGCGTATCTCGAAGTTGTGGCCCTCGACCCGCGTCTGGGCGTTCTCGATGGCCTTCGTGATCAGGGGATGCTCGATGGGAGTGTCCTCGTCCATGCCGAGCTTGCCCAGGATGGGCGACACCCTGTCGGAGCCGAAGAGGCGCATGATCTCGTCCTCGAGGGAGACATAGAAGCGCGACGATCCCGGATCTCCCTGCCTGCCGGCACGGCCGCGCAGCTGGTTGTCGATGCGCCGCGATTCGTGGCGTTCCGTGCCGAGGATGTGCAGACCCCCGAGGGCGATGACCTTTTCCTTGTCGGCGGCGCATATCTCCTTTGCCTTCTCGAGGGCCTTCGCGTACTCTCCGGAGTCCCTGTCGCCTTTTGCCATGGACAGGGCAAGGAATCCGGGATTGCCGCCAAGGAGTATGTCGGTGCCGCGGCCCGCCATGTTTGTCGATATCGTGACCGCCTTCGAGCGCCCTGCCTGCGCCACCACCTCGGCCTCGCGCTCATGGTTCTTCGCGTTGAGGACGTTGTGGGGGATGCCCCTGCGTTTGAGCATCTCCGCGACCCTTTCCGATTTCTCGATGGAGAGGGTTCCCACAAGGACGGGTTTTCCGGCGTTGTAGAGTTCCTCTATCTCCTTCACGGCGGCCCGGAACTTCTCCTTCTCCGTCCTGTAGACGACGTCGGGGAAGTTCGTCCTGATGAGTTCCCTGTTCGTGGGGATGACGACGACATCCAGGTTGTAGATCTTCTTGAACTCGACGGCTTCCGTGTCGGCAGTGCCCGTCATGCCGGCGAGCTTCTTGTACATCCTGAAGTAGTTCTGAAAGGTGACCGTGGCCAGGGTCTGGTTCTCCCTCTCTATCTTGACGTTCTCCTTGGCCTCGAGCGCCTGGTGGAGCCCTTCACTGTACCGCCTTCCGGGCATAAGCCTGCCCGTGAACTCGTCGACGATGACGACCTGGCCGTCCTTGACGATGTAATCCACGTCGCGGGCGAAGAGCTGATGAGCCCTCAGGGCCTGGTTGATGTGGTGGAGGAAATCGACGTACTTTGGGTCGTAGAGGTTCTCGATGTTGAGGATCCTCTCGAGCTTCGCGACGCCGTCCTCAGTGAGGTAGGCGCTGCGGGCCTTTTCGTCTATCATGAAGTCCTGCTCGCGTTTGAGCTGGGGTATCAGCTTGTTGATCCTGTAATACTTGTCCGTAGATTCCTCGGCGGGACCGGAGATGATGAGCGGGGTCCTTGCCTCGTCGATGAGGATGCTGTCCACCTCGTCGACGATGGCATAGTTGAACTCGCGCTGGACACAGTCTTCCAGGTCGTAGTGCATGTTGTCGCGGAGGTAGTCGAAGCCGAACTCGTTGTTCGTCCCGTAAGTGACGTCGCAGCCGTAGGCGTGCTTGCGGGCCGCATCGTCGAGGTCGTGGACGATGACACCCACGGAAAGGCCAAGAAATTGATACACAGGTCCCATCCATTCGGCGTCCCTCTTCGCGAGGTAATCGTTGACGGTGACGACATGGACGCCGAGACCCGTCAGGGCGTTGAGGTAGACGGGCAGGGTGGCGACGAGGGTCTTTCCTTCGCCTGTTGCCATCTCGGCGATCCTGCCCTCGTGCAGCACGATGCCGCCGATGAGCTGGACGTCGAAATGGCGCATTCCTAGGGTGCGCCAGGCCGCTTCGCGGGCAACGGCGAAGGCCTCGGGCAGGAGCGAGTCGAGCTCTTCGCCGCCGGCGAGCCGTTCCCTGAAATGCGGGGTCATGGCCTTAAGCTCGTCGTCGCTCAAGGCTTTCATTCTGTCTTCAAACTCGTTCGCCCTGTCGACGATGGGCTGAATGCGCTTGAGCTCGCGCTCGTTCTTTGTGCCGACGATCTTCTTGATCAGGTTTCCGATCATGGTCTTATGTACCTTCGGTAAAAAAACCTTCAGCTCAGGCCATGCTTCGTGACTGGGAAGGCTGCCCTGAGCTGTCCGTTCTTTTCCCTAATTCCTATCAGTCTCTCAGTGTCGCGACGATCCTCTCGGGATGGAGAAGGATGCTCAGCGCGTCGTTTATGTCCTTTACGAAAAAATCGGCCTCCCTGAGCACATCCTTCGAGCAGCCTTCCTCGCCGATCACGCCGATCCCCAGGGACGCCTCCTTGAGCATCAATACGTCGTTCGAGCCGTTGCCGATGGCCACTATCTTCTCGGGCCCCAGTTCCTTGATTATCTTCGCTTTTTCCTGGGCGCTCGATTCTTTCCCCACCTTGATGATACTGAAACCGATAGTGTTTCCTTCGCTGTCTATGTTGCCGTAGGTGTCGGATGTGATGATGAATACCTTTATGTAGCGGGACACCCTTTCGAGCATCTCCTTGACGCTTTCCTTCATCTTTCCGTCAAAGGCGCAGGTCCCGTTGTAGTCGATGACCAGGTACTCAATATCGAGATCGCCCCATCCGGGAACGGAAACACTTATCATAATAGCCTCCTTGGTAGTCTTTCGCATACAATTGTAGCATATATTAATGCAATTAGAACCATTAATTTGCGTCTTTAAGCGATATTCCTCACAGGTTTTCTCTTGATTTTTTGCAACTTACGGTTTAAAAGCAGAGGGTTCGAGATTGCCGTGCGAGGAGAATGGGACCATGGACCAGCAGAAGAAATGGGATGTCGATTGTGTCATCTACGACTGTGATGGAGTGCTCTTCGACTCCTTCGACGCCAACCGGCGTCTCTACAATATGATCGCCCTTGCCGCCCGCGGTGCTGAGCTTGATGACGACGAGCTCCGCTATTGCCACACCCACACCGTCTTTCAATCCATCGCTCACATCTGCCGCAACGATGCGGAATCCGAGCTCCGGGCCCAGGAGTTTTTCAGGAGCAACATAGACTTCCGGGATTTCATCCCCTACCTCACGATGGAGCCCCACGTCACGGAGACCCTGGAGGCGCTGAAGACCCGGGGCATATCGCGGGCGATAAGCACCAACCGGACGACTTCGATGAAACATGTCATGGAACGCTACGGGTTATGGCGGTATTTCGACGTTGTGGTGACCGCCACTCATCAGGCCCAGGCCGGGAGCGATGGGGGGCCCGCAGGGACGATACTTCAGGCGAAGTCAAAGCCGGACCCCGAAGGGGTCGAGAAGATCCTCGAGACATTGAATGTAAGGCGCGAGGCCACCCTGTATATCGGCGATTCCGAGGTCGACATGGGCACGGCGCGGTCCTCGGGGGTCAGGTTCGTGGCTTACAAGAACAGCGCCCTCGAGGCGGATGGTTCTATTGACGACCACCTTGCCCTGCTTGAGTTTCTCTCGGACGGCTGAGCTCTTCCG
>MVQP01000025.1 GCA_002067235.1 Syntrophorhabdus sp. PtaB.Bin047 | reverse complement strand
GACCTGCGACCTGCGACCTGCGACCTGCGACCTGCGACGCGATTGACACCTCCGGTGGCAAGAGCATAGAATAAGCCATGCTGACGATCGGCGATATCCGGCTTCCCGTTCCCGTTATGCTTTCCCCCATGGCGGGGGTGAGCGATCTGCCTTTTCGCCTCATCACGCGCTCCTTCGGTTCGCCTCTTGCGTTCACGGAGATGATAGATATCAATGCCATATCCCACAAGGACAAGCGGACTACCCACATGCTGAGTTCTTCGCCCGACGACAGGCCGCTTGGCGTGCAGTTCCTGGGCAGCAGCCCGTCGCAGATACCGCTCGCCATGGAGAGGCTTTCCGGGCACGTCTGCGACCTCATCGATTTCAATGCGGCCTGTCCCTCGCCCAAGGTCACCCGCAAGGGCAAGGGCGCGGCCCTCATGAAGGACCCGAGGATGCTTCGCGACATCCTTTCCGCCCTGGTGCGGTCGACGGCGCTGCCCGTTGCCGTCAAGATCCGCGCGGGATGGGACGCCGATTCCGTCAACGCCCGGGACGTTGCGCTCTTTGCCCGGGACGCGGGTATCAGCGCTCTGTTCATCCATGGCAGGACGCGGGCGCAGGGGTACAGCGGCGCCGTCGACTACGGGGTCATCAGGGAGGTCAAGGAGGCCCTCGACATCCCCGTCATAGCCTCGGGAGACAACCTTTCCGTCGACAGGGTCCGCAGGATGTTCGCCGAGACCGGGTGCGACGGCGTGGCCATCGCGCGAGGGGCCCTCGGCAACCCCTGGATATTCAGGGATGTCATGAGCTTCTTCCGGGACGGGACGGTGCCGCCGGGGCCCGACGTTGCCGAACGTGCGGCCGTCATGAAGCGCCACCTCGACCTCAGCGTCTCTCACTGGGGGGAGAAGAGGGGCGTTGGTATCTTCCACAAGTTCTTCATCTGGTACACGAGGGGCCTTTCAGGCCTGCGCCCCCTTCGCGACAGGGCCTTCAGAACGGGCACGAAGGAGGGTCTCATCGAGGTCATCGACGAACTCGCGCAAAGACCCGCCGGACGAGGGATGCCTTCGGCGCGTGCCCGCCGCGTGCCCGTCGACCCCTTTACCTCAAATTGTCTTGACTGACCGGTCAAGGGGTTGGTAGCATTGACCATATTTCCTGAGTCCAGTCTGTAAGGGAGGAGGCATGGCGCGCAAGAGGCGGTGCAGGATCGGAGGCAGGGCGGTGTGTCCGGTGTGGATCGCACTGAGGGCTGCCGTCATCATAGCGGCGTCGTTCGTTCTTTCCGGCTGTATCGACGACACCATCTCCGTCACGGTGAGACCCGACGGGAGCGGCACCATCGAAGAGACCATCCTCATGGGCAATGAGTTCATAGAGATGATGCAGGAGATGGGCAAGGGTCTCGGCGAGGAAGACAAGGACAAGGCCGGGCAGGCCCCCGCGCGTGACGACGCGAAGAACTATGATGCCGTCGTGACGGGGATGATGGAAAAGGCGAAGATGAGCGCGAAGGATTTCGGGGAAGGGGTCCGCCTCGTTTCTGTCAAGCCTGCGAGGTCGGATTCGGCGAGCGGCTATACCGCGGTGTACGCTTTCGAGGATATCGGCAAGGTCACGCTCAACCAGAACCCGGGTAGCAAGACGCCCTTAAGCGATAAGGACAAGGATAAGGACGCCGGGGGTAAGGACACACCGGGCAAGGACAGGATCCGTTTCGTTCTTACAAAGGGGTCGCCCGCCAGGCTTGCCGTCCATATGCCTCCCCCGAAGCCGGCGGACAAGGATGAAAAGGAAAAGACGGCACCGAAGGAGCCGGCGAAGGACGACCCCAATGCCATCGAGATGATGAAGGCCATCTTCAAGGGTATGAGGGTCAGCATCGTCCTCACCGTCGACGGCGATATCGTGAAGACGAACGCCACCCATCGCTCGGGGCGGAAGATAACTCTCATAGAGATGGATTTCGGCAGGCTCATCAGCCACGCGGAACTTCTCAAGAAGATCGACAGGGAAAAGCCGCAGTCCCTGGAGGAAATGAAGACGGCGATGAAGAGCATCGAGGGCATTAAGCTGGAATTTGAGGACCCCGTCGTCATTGATTTCAAGTGACCGCCCGTTTCCTTGACTTTACACAGACAAACCATTAATTTAAGGACTGATCTTCAAAGAACCGGACAGGAGGATTGGATCAATGGTCAGGGCAAAATTGTGGTTCCGGTGTGCGGCGATGCACGATCCTGTCACCCCCATGGTCGCCCAACCCGCCCTTGTCGGATGGGAGGCGAAGAGGCGCAGGGTGGACCTGACGATCGAGAGGTCATTCAACGGGGAAGAACTGGTCAGGCGCATGAAGGGATGGGTGACCACGGACCCGAAAGAGGTCATCGAGGTGGTTCGAAAATACGGCAGGCTCAAGGTGCTCGATGACCGCGAACTGGTGATCGAGGCCGAAAAGGAAGAGGACATGGAGAAGCTCAACAAGGAGCTTGCCGAGGTCTTCGGCGGCGAGGTCGACGTGGAGATAGTGAAAAGATCGCGGTGAAAGGCCTTGTGCCGCCCGGACACGCGGGATCTGGAGAAGCGAACACCCCTTTATGAAACATATCAGGAACTTCAGCATAATCGCCCACATCGACCACGGCAAGTCGACCCTCGCCGACCGCCTGATCCAGTACACGAAGCTCGTCGACGACCGGCAGTTCCGGGACCAGATACTGGACACCATGGACATAGAGCGGGAACGGGGCATCACCATCAAGAGCCAGACCGTCGACCTGCCCTATGTCGATGACAGGGGAGAGGAATACGAGCTCAACCTCATCGACACGCCGGGACACGTCGATTTCTCCTACGAGGTGTCCCGGGCGCTCGCATCCTGCGAAGGCGTCCTTCTCCTTGTCGACGCATCCCAGGGTGTCGAAGCGCAGACACTCGGGAACCTGTACGCCGCGCTGGAGCACAACCTCGTCATCATCCCCGTTATCAACAAGATCGACCTGCCCGTGGCTGACGTGGAGCGCGTCAAGACGGAGATCGACAACGAGCTGGGACTCGACCCGGAGACGGCGATACTCTGTTCGGCAAAGGACGGCACCGGCGTCGAGGACATCCTTCGCGCCATCGTGGAGAGGATACCGCCGCCGACGGGGGATTCCGAAAAGCCCCTGACGGCGCTTATCTTCGACGCGCACTATGATTCCTTCCGCGGCACGATAGTGAGCTGCCGCGTCTTCGACGGCACCGTGAAACAGGGGGACACGATCCGGCTCATGTCCCAGGGAACCACGTACCGCGTTGAAGAGGTCGGCGTCTTCCGCATCAACCGAGAGCCGCAGAAGGAGCTGTCGGCGGGTGAGGTCGGCTACATCATAGCCGGGATAAAGACGGTGAGCGATACGAGGATAGGGGACACCGTCACCGTCGATACGCGGCCGGCATCGCAGCCTCTCCCCGGTTTCAAGGACGTCAAGCCCGTCGTTTTCTCCTCCATCTACCCCATTGCGTCCGACGACTATCAATCGCTCCTCGAGGCCCTGGAGAAGTATAAGCTCAACGACGCCTCCCTCGTCTACCAGAAGGACTCTTCGGCGGCCCTCGGCCAGGGGTTCCGGTGCGGCTACCTGGGCCTTCTGCATCTCGAGATCGTCCAGGAGCGGCTCGAAAGGGAATTCGACCAGTCCATCATCATGACGGCGCCCAGCGTGCAGTACCGTTTCCATCTCGATGACGGCACCGTGCTCGACGTCGACAATCCCCTCTATTATCCCGATCCCGGGACGATAGAGTCATCGGAGGAACCCTACATCCGTGCCAGCATCCTCATACCCGAGCGATACGTCGGGGCGGTGATGAAGCTCTGCATGGAACGCCGGGGAGTCAATTCGCACATGAGCTATCCCACCCCGGGGCGCGTGGAGATAACCTTCGACATGCCGCTCGCCGAGGTCATCTTCGACTTTTATGACAGGCTCAAGAGCATCACCCAGGGCTACGGGTCCTTTGACTACGAGCTTATCGACTATCGTGAAAGCAGCCTTGTGAAGCTCGATATCCTCGTGAACGGCGAAAAGGTGGATGCCCTGTCCATCCTCGTCCATCGCGACAATGCCCGGGACAGGGCCGTGAGGATCTGCGACCGTCTCAAGGACGAGATACCGAGGCAACAGTTCAAGATAGCCATACAGGGCGCGATAGGGGGGAAGATCATATCCCGGTCGACGATTTCGGCATACCGCAAGGACGTCACAGCCAAGTGCTACGGCGGGGACATCACCCGGAAGCGGAAGCTTCTGGAAAAGCAGAAGAAGGGCAAGAAGCGGATGCGCATCGTCGGCAACGTCGAGATCCCCCAGAGCGCTTTCCTGGCCGCCCTCAAGACCGACGATGAATAGGACGGGTCACCCCGGTCTTTACGTCCACGTGCCTTTCTGCAAGACCAAGTGTCCGTACTGCGATTTCTACTCCGTACCGGAAACCGGGCGCGCCGGGAAATGGCTGAGGGCCGTCCTCGAAGAGGCGTCCCGGTACAGCCGGGAATTCCCCCGCTTCGACTCGCTCTACATCGGTGGCGGGACCCCGTCGCTTCTTGGTTGTGATGATATCGGATACCTGGTTACGGGGCTCAAAGCGATCTTTCGGTTCGACGATGGCGCCGAGGTGACAATCGAGCTCAACCCGGATGATGTGACGAAGGAAAAGCTTGCCCTGTACCGTTCGCTTGGCGTGAACCGTGCGAGCCTTGGTGTCCAATCCTTCGACGAGGAAGAGGTCCGTTTCCTGGGGAGGCGTCACAGCGGCCGGCAGGCGGGGGAGGCGGCCCGGCTTGTGGCAGAGGCAGGGTTTGCCGAGTTCGGCGTCGACCTCATCTACGGGCTGCCGGCCCAGACCGTCCGGTCGTGGCGAAAGACACTGTACCAGGCACTCTCGTACGAGCCTGCCCACCTGTCCTGCTACCAGCTTACCGTCGAGGGCGACACGCCCTTCTCCCGATTGTCACGGGAGGGGGGTCTTGAGTTGCCAGATGACGCGCGGGGAGCAGATCTCTTCCTTGCCATGTCAGAATATCTTTCCGGCCGGGGCTTTGCACATTACGAGGTCTCCAATTTCGCTCGCTCGGAAGAGACCGTTTCACGCCACAACGTCAAATACTGGCAGCACACACCCTATCTCGGCCTCGGGCCGTCAGCTCATTCCTTCTCGGGGAGAAGAAGATGGTGGAACCATCGCGGCCTCGACGTGTACCTGCGGGAACTGGGCACTGGTTCTTCCGCGGTGGAGGACTCGGAAACGCTTTCAGAGGAACAGATGCGTCTTGAACGCCTCCTTCTCGGTTTCAGGACGATGTGGGGGGTCGAACTAAAGGATCTGCCCGGGGAAGATCGTGCGAACCGTCTGGAAGATCTCCGGAAGAAGGGTCTGGTGGAAGTCCGCGGCGAGCGGATGGTCCCCACCCTCACGGGGTACCTTTTTGCGGACAGGCTTCCATTAATGGTTTCCGAATAGCAGTTTACCGGAGCAATTTTTTTATTGACAAAGATTTCGTAATACATTATCATAACTCAAGCTATGTTAAATAATTCACATATCTCAGACGGGAATAGCTTGAAATCAACGGTTTTTACGATTGCCCGTAATTCGGTGTGTGAAACAGTTGGAAGTTTCTCGGTTAAAACGTGCATTATTTCACATAGCATCACTTAACGCGAAATTCACCTCCACAAGCTTCTCATAATAACCCCCCTTCCCCCTGGCACCCAACCAGGGGGTTTTTCTTTACTTTACAACCATATGTGTTTTATTGTAATCTCTACACGCAAAATGGACGTTTCAAGCGCAGACATGTACACGGGCGGGCTCATCGGGATGATCCTCTCGGCGGGGCCGATGGCGAAGGCCGTGATGGTCATCCTCCTCTTCTTCTCCATCGTCGCCTGGACGATCATTTTCATGAAGTACCGGCAGTACAGCAGGACGGAGGCCGAGGGCGAGCGGTTCTTCAGGGCCGTGAAGGAGGCCGACTCCTTCAAGAAGCTCATCTCGGTGTACCGGGACAGTCAGGACAACGCGTTCTATCGTCTCGTACTTGCCTGCTACAAGGAAGTGACCTCAAGACAGAAAGACAACCCGGGCAGGATCCGCAGGGAGGACATCCCCGCCATCGAAGACATGCTCAGGATTGCCATTTCCGATGAATCGGTGAAGCTTGAACGAAGGCTTTCCTTCCTCGCCACCACGGCAAACACCGCGCCGTTCATTGGTCTTTTCGGTACCGTCTGGGGGATCATGGATTCCTTCCGTGAAATAGGTGTCCGGGGGACAACGAGCCTCGCCGTCGTGGCGCCCGGCATAAGCGAAGCACTCATCGCCACGGCCCTTGGCCTTGCAACCGCCATACCTGCGGTCCTCGCGTACAACTACTTTCTGGGAAGGCTCAAGAGGATCCTCTCTCGCATGGAGAATGCCGCAATCTACCTGGTGAATATCCTGGAGAAATGAAAACACGGGGCGATTCAAAGGGGCCGCTGTCAGAGATCAACGTTATTCCCCTCGTTGATGTCATGCTTGTCCTCCTCATCGTCTTCATGATAACAGCGCCCATGATGCAGCACGGTCTCGGCATCGATATCCCCAATGTGACGGCGAAGGCGCTTCCCGCGAAGGAGGAGCCCCAGATCCTGAACATAACGAAGGATCAGAGGCTCATTCTCAACGAGAAGAAGATCGAGGCGAAAGACCTCAAGGCGGCCATACAGTTCCTCTTCGCCAACAAGGACAAGAAGGAGATATTCCTTCGCGCCGACAAGGATGTGCCCTACGGGTTTGTTGTGAGGTGCATGGGAACCATCAGGGAAGCCGGTGTCGACAAAGTGAACATAGTAACGAAGCCGCTGGACAGAAATGAGTGAAGAAGCCTGGACCAAAATGCTTGTCGTATCCCTGGCCCTTCACATCATCGTGCTTGGCGTTTTTTCCATACCCATAAAATTCCCCTCGAAGAAGATCGACCTGTCCTCCGCGTACTCCGTCAACCTCGTGGGCAGCGCGGGCGGTCTGGGAGGCGAGCCGGGCGGTCCGAAGGCAGCGGTGAAATCGAAGCCCGAACCGAAGCCGGACAAACCCGCACCGGTGGTCAAGGAGAAAAAGGTCCCGCCGAAGAAGCCGCAGCCGATCCAGAAAGAGGATGATGCCGTTTCCCTTTCCAAGAAAAAGGTCCCTCCGAAGACGAAGACAACGAAGGAAGAGGTCGACCGGCTCGAAGAGCGGATACGCAATATCAGGAAGAAGACGGACTACATAGACGTTGCAAAGGCCGGATCGGGCGGATCGGGTGGACCGGGCAGAGGCACGGGCGCCGGAATAGGCCTGCCCGGCTCCGGCGGCGGTTCCGGCGCACCCCTCGATCCCGCGATGCAGAAGTATCTTCTGGATGTTTACGAGAAAATAAAGAATGCCTGGAACGTGCCCGGCACGGCGAAGAAGGAACTGGAGACGATCGTTACGATCAAGGTGAGAAAGGACGGGCGCATCACCGATATCAACATTGAAAAGCGATCGGGCAACAGGGTGTACGACGAATCCGTGCTTCGCGTTCTCAGGGCGGTGGAGCCGCTGCCCACCATCCCGCAATCCCTCAACGCCGATTCCCTTGAGATAGGGTTCCGGTTTGTGCCGGGAGGTATCTCATGACGGTCCTGCAGAGCGTCCTTATGGGTGCCGTGCAGGGCATAACCGAGTTTCTCCCCATCAGCAGTTCCGCCCATCTTGTCGTTATCCCCTGGTTCTTCAATATCTCCCAGAACAACATCAACCCGCTGACGTATGACGTCATGCTCCACTTCGGGACGTTCTTCGCGGTTCTCCTTGTTTACGGCAAGAAGTTCTTCCGTGTCGTCATCGAGGGTCTCGTCGATCTCAGGGACGGCCGTGTTGCCGATTCCACGCTCTTCAAGATGATCATAGCCACCATACCCGCCGTGGTCGCCGGTTTTCTCGGGAAGGATATCATAGAGAGCTATCTCAGGGCTCCCTTCGTAACGGCCTTTATGCTCGCCCTTGTCTCCATCCTGATGATCGTATCCGAGAGGATCAACGTTGAGAGGAGCGAGCTGACCATGCCCATCGCCATCGCGATAGGTGTCGCCCAGGCCATCGCCCTGGTGCCCGGCACGTCGCGAAGCGGAGTTACGATCACTATGGCCCTGCTTCTCGGCCTCAAGAAGAGCGAGGCCGTAGATTTTTCCTTCATGCTGTCCATACCCATCATACTGGGTGTGTCGCTCTACGAGCTCAGACATGTCCACTTCCAGGGGGAAGGGGCATCCCTGTATGCCCTGGGCATGCTTTCGGCCTTTGTTTTCGGCGCGGCGAGCCTCAAGTTCCTGATCGGGTACCTGAAGAAACATACCCTCGACCTGTTTGCCTACTATCGCATCGCCCTTGCTCTTCTCATCCTTATCTTTTCCCTTGTTCCCCGCGTTTGACATTGGCGGTCTGCCAGCTTTACACTATGAGCATGGATAAGGACGGGAAAGACAGGGACGTGAAGACCATCGGCAGCGGCTTCGTCGTCTACGACCCCGACAACCTCCCTTACATGAAGCTCTGTGTGTGCGACATCATCCGGGAACTGCCCGAGCTGACCCCTGAGGACATTGCCAGATTCAAAGACAAATAGGACATTCCCGGAGCACAGTTCCTTACCGCCGGGTGAACCCCGCGCGGCAACACCGGACATGTCGTCGTTCCGGCAGGAGGTCATGGGGTTCTACAAGCGCAGCAGGCGTGCCTTCCCGTGGAGAGAGAACATCACGCCCTACAGGGTGGTCGTCTCGGAAGTCATGCTTCAGCAGACCGGGGTCGAACGGGTCAGGGAGAAGTACGAGCCTTTTGTGCGGCTCATGCCGGATTTCCCATCCCTTGCGGCCATGCCCCTGAAGGACATAATGACGGCCTGGCAGGGTCTGGGCTACAACCGCAGGGCCCTATCACTCAAACGCCTTGCCGGGGTGGTGATGGAGAGGTATTCGGGCAGGCTTCCCCGGGACCGGGAATCACTGCTCGAACTGCCAGGCGTCGGCGAAGCCACGGCGGGGGCCATAATGGCCTTCGCTTTCAGTCTGCCCTCGGTGTTCATTGAAACGAACATCAGGCGGGCCTTCATCCATCACTTCTTCCCGGATGAGGCGGAGGTCTCGGACCGCCAGATCATGCCTCTCGTCGACGTCGCGCTCGACCGGTCGAATCCCCGGGACTGGTACTATGCACTGATGGATTACGGGTCTCACCTGGGAAGGGGTGGTTCCAACGCCAACAGGAAAAGTCTGCACTATTCAAGACAGATCCCCTTCACCGGCTCCGACAGGGAACTGAGGGGAGAGGCGATCAGGGTCCTGTTGGCGCGGGGGCCCATGACCGTCAGCGACATCGCCGCTGCAACGGGGCGCGATGCACGCCGTTTGGCGCCGCTGCTCGACATCATGGTCCGGGACGGCCTCCTTGTCCGGGAAGAGAAGGGCTACCGGATAGCCTGAGTCATGGCCGTTGCAGGGTCACCCATGACCCTGAGCACCCCGTAGTATATGACAAAAAAAACAACGTGGAGCGCGAGCTGTTCGAGCCAGGTCAGCGCCCCGGCCTTGCTGCCGAGAAAACCCTGTCCCGCGGCCGGCAGGGCGATGAAAAGCATGGAGAGCCACAACAGCAGAACGTAGAGGGCCACGAGGGGGGATGAAAGGATCTCAAGGCCGGTGAACCAGGCTGCCGCAGGGTATAAGGCGCCAAATATCCCGCTTGTCACGAGGTGCATGGGAACGCCGGCGGCATAAAGGATCACCGAACTGTCCCGCATACCGAACGTCCTCAGGAGAAACTTCCCGTCGACAATGAACATGCTTGACCTGAAGACCCTGAAGCGAAAGGCAACGTCGGATGCGACACCCATGACGGCCCCGGCCGCGGCCCCGGCCAATAATCCGGCAAACCCTTGTATGACGACTGCCGACATCATATGATCACCTCCGCGTGACGGGAATGTCTTTCTCAAGTATAGCCTGGAACGACACAAAACGACCCTTTTTTCCCAGACCGTGATGCCCCCCGGGGGGAAGCACATGCCTCACGCCCGGGACCGGAGGCCTCGCGGACGTCTGTAATTTCCACCACTTATGTCTTGATGCTTGACAAAAGACCAATTGTGTATATCTTAATGGGACGTGGTACCGATCTTAAGGTACCCAGTCCGGTAGAAAAAGGAGACGCTATGTTCGAGGTAACAGAAAAAGCCGGCGAGGTGATCAGGAAGCTCCTCGAAGGGAAAGGAGAACCCCAGTCGGTCAGGATCATGATGACCGAGGGTGGTTGATCGGGGCCCTCATTGGGCATGGCCCTGGATGGGCCGTTAACGAGCGACGAGACATTCATGGAAAAGGGAGTCAAGTTCATTATTGATAAGGAACTCTACGAGGAAGCAAAACCCATCAGCGTCGATTTCGTCGAGTCCCCGATGGGAGCGGGTTTCCTCCTGAAGTCATCATTGTCGGCAAAGGGCGGCGGCGATTGTTGCGCGTCAAGCGCCGGCGGCTGCGGCTCCGGCTGCAGTTGAGAGATCGGAGCAGACAGGGGGCCGGGATCTATCCGGCCTCCTTTTTTATCTGTGGTCGTTCGGTATTGTCGCCGTACCCCGCGGCGAGTCTCCCCCGTAGGACTTGTTCTTCGTGATAACCCTGGCCGCTGCCTTTCCCTGGCTCATGACGTATTGAACCGTCACGCGGTCCCCGGTCCTTATATTGTTGACCGTCTTGTATCCCTTGAGCCTGGCTCCGCCGATCTCGAAGGTCATCCCGGCCTTCATGGATTCCACGACCATTGTCATTTCCGCGACACTGATCGATGTCACCCTGCCGGTGAACCTCTCGATCTTCTGCCCCTTCTGGGGTTTGGGTGTGAGGGCAGGGGCGTGGGAAACGAAGGCGGCAAAGACCGCCATGACAATAATAGAAATGATCACTCTTCTCACTAGCGACCTCCTTTGAGACGAAGATGGGTCTCCATGATATCATTGACGGCCTCAAGTCCTGAACCTGAAATCGCGGAACCTGTCTCACACGTGGTTTCTGAGCATCAGTTCGACAGGATGGGGGTTCAGAAAATACTGGCCTTTGAGATATGTTTTGTCGTATCTCCGCGCGTAATGGTTGAGGAGCGTGACGGGCACCACGAGGGGTATCAATCCCCGGTGGTACCACTCGATCACCTCCAGAAGTTCCTCCTTGTCGTCGCCGCTCAAGTCCTTCTTGAAGTAGCCCGCGATATGATGGAGAACGTTGGTGTTCTTCCGGTTTGTGGCAATGAGTCGAAGCCCTTCCATGAGGGTCTCGATGTAGGCGTCGCCGAGACCCTGCCCGTATCCCTTCGCGTTCCCGACGAGTCTGCCCAGCGCCGACAGGTGTTTCGGACTGTGTGCCATGACAAGCAACTTGTGGCGTGCATGGAACTCGACGAGGCCCCCGAGGGTGGCTTGGCTTCTTATGAACTCCCGCCATCTTTCGAAGACAAAAACGCGCTCGATGAAGTTCTCGCGCAGCCCCGGGTCGTGCAGCCGCCCCTCGTCCTCTACGGGTATGAGGGGAAACCTTTTCATGAACGCCGCCGCGAAGATGCCCACCCCCCGGTGGACGGGCGGGCCTGAGCCCATGTAGACCTTGACCCCCCGCATGCCCGAACTAGGCGACCTGGTCTTGAAGATGTAGCCGGAAAGCCCCTGCCGCGCCAGCTCGTCAAGCTTCTGTGCCGCCCACTTCTTCATCCCGGCGGTGTGGTCGATGCCGGTGTGAATGGTCACGAGACGGGGATCCTCCACACTGCCTGCGAGGTGCATGGGCTCCCGGGGCACGCTCAGCCCGTATTCGACTTCGGGGCAAACGGGGACATAGTCAAAGAATTGCCCCAGGGTGTCAGTTATATAGCGGTCCTGTTTGTGCCCGCCGTCGTAGCGGACCTTCCTCCCCAAAAGGCATGCGCTTATGCCCATACGTATCTTTCCCGCGGGTGCTTCCCGTGGATCGCTGTCGTCCCTCATTCTTAATCCTAATCGCCGCTATCGTACAAAAGCAAGAGATTTTGGAAAACCCGTCACAGGCGGCCCCCGCGGTTCCTTCATCCTCAAGGTTCCCGGTCGTGTTCTTTCAAAAGACGCGCAACTGGCACATAACTTGCTAAAACATATGTGCAGTGTCATGAAAGCGCAGGTCAGGGAGATCAGGGACAGGTTCGACAGGTTGAAGATGACCGTTCACGAGATCCTGCCCATCATCGACATGACCCTCGGCGATCACGGGGAAAGAAGGACCACCCTGTCCCCCTATGAGGTCTTTGACGGGGTGAGCGACCTCATAGACAGGACCGTGCACGGTTGCAGGATCGGACGTTTCAGACCGAAGGGAGGCAGGCACCCTTTTCACACCTTCGAGATCCACACGGAGGGGGGAGATTCCCTCGGCTATTTGAACATGGTCTACTCGCGCCGGCCGATCCCCTGCTATTATCTGGTCTACGTGGAAGTCCTGGTCCATTTCCGCGGGAGGGGCCTCGGGTGCAGCATCCTCAGGGCCTACAAGGAATTCGCGGAAAGCAGGAAGGCCGTGGCGCTCCTCGATAACATAATCCCGCCCGATGACCCGACGTACAACACCTATGCCGGCCTCGGCTGGGAGCCCGCCGAGAGATTGGTTGGCGACAGCCTGATCGCTGAAAAGGGGCACTACATGGCCTATGTCCCCGAATCCGTCAGGACGGCGGACTTAAGGTGCGATCTCAAGAAGGTCCTCTTCAAGATAATGAAGAAGAGGACCATGATCGACATGTACGACAACGAGGCAATGGTGAAACGGACCATCGACGAGTTCCGGTCCCTCTACAGGGCCCTGGAGAGGCTCTTTGCGGAGGAGCTTTCGAAGGGTGCCTCGACTCCCCTTATGTGTTTCATGTTCACCAAGTTTGTGACAAAGATGCTCGGGTTCAGGAGGCGCATCTCCGCACTGCTGGGTTACACGGGCGGAGAATCCCTCGATCAGATACACATTTCCGACAAGGTCAGGTCTCTTCCCCTCCAGAGCTTTTCCCTCTGGGGCCTCGGGGAGGACTGGCGGGAGGTCTGGAACGAGGACGAGTCCGTGCTGAGGCTCGTGGAGAGGCTGCTCAGGGAACCCTTGAGCCGCATCGAAGAATTGCCCCTGTACCGGCGTCCCTACCTGGTCGAAGGGGTGGAAGCGACGAGGGTGGAGCGGCACGATGATCTCAGGATCGCCGACATTCTCGAACTGGGGTTCGACCCGACAAAACTCAGGGAACTTCATCACGAAGGTGTGGATTACATGGTGGAACGTGTCTCCGGCAGCTTCCTTTCTACGACGGAAAGAAAGAGGGAGTTCCTGCCAAGGATAGCCGGAGAGTTCTCGGGCATGCGTTTTCGCAGCGCAAGCGTTCAGATCAACCCACCCCAGGCGATCATAAAAGAGAAGGGAAACATATACATCCTCTACAGGAAAGTGGGCGGGATACACATCGAGGAGGCCCTGGACCAGCTGAGGACATCCTCCCGGCTGAAGGGACTCAATCGCGCCGCGGGGATCGACCGTGCCATGATCGCGACCGTCAACGAGATCAGCGACAAACTCCTCAAGACCTTCGGCCCCCGGGCCAGGGAACAGGTCGAGAACCTTGTCTTCTTCGTGCCCTGGGACCTCAAGGAGAACAGGCCCAACGTCATAGTCGATATCGCCGGCGTCTCCCTCGGCACCGTCTGGATCTTCTAGGAAAGGTTCCCGGGCTCCATTCCAGAGACAGGAGGAAGGTTTCAGGAGTAAAAAACCGTTCCAGGTCTCACGTTTCAGGTTCCAGGCAAAGGCAACAAGATACGGAATGTTGGAAGGTGGTGGCGAAAAAGATGCCTCGCAACCGAAGTGCCCCGCTCAGGAATCGTGTTGACAACCCGCCCGGTTTCACAGTCTTTTCCTGAAACCTGAAACCTGAAACCTGAAACCTGAAACCGCCTCTAGAATTTCCCCCCCCAGTGATCCGGCGTAGCCGGTAAGCTCCACGTATCCTTCGGCGGCCACTTCTCTCCCCCGCGATGTTCCCTTGCCGTCAACGGCCCCCTCCCAGTACGTGATACCCGTGGACGCCGTGGTGACGAGCTCCTGGTCCGCGACGAGGGGTCTCACGGTGACGTCGATGGCGGCGGCGGGGACCCTGATGCGCCAGGCTGCCGGGTACCGGCCGGCCGTTCTCTCACTCCTCCATTGGGAGAGGACGTCCGTTTCGATATCTCCGAGGGCGAGGTGTCGGGACGTGCCGTTGCGTTCGACAAGGGTGCCGGAGGATTCCCTCTCGAAGGTGCCGTCCTTTTTCCGCAGGTAGTAGATCATGAGGTCTCGGCCGTCGCTCAAATGCAGGGCGAACCAGTCCCAGCCGGCCTGCTCCGGAGACAGCTGATTGGAGCCGAACTCCTGATCGAACCAGCTCGTCCCTGTCACCGGAACAGGGCCTTTCATGCCCGGTGCCCTGAGAGTGCCCCGTGTCTTCAAGTCGGTAAAGGAATAGTAGTACGAGGCCTGCCCCGGCAGCGGACCTTTCCTGCTCAGCCCCTGCCGGCCATGCAGGATGGGGGGTTTCGCGGGTGCGAGCTCAAGATCGATCTCCATCCCGTCATGAGCGGCGGCGAGGATGATCCGGCCGTCCTTCATGCGGGCGGACCAGTTGAGGACATGGACGTCCATGGCACCCGCGCCTGCCCCGGCGAGGCCCGGTCCCCTCCGCGACGCGCGGTCGCTCCGGTGGAATCCGCCCCTCGACACATCGGTGATGGCGAAATGCGCGAGGTGGACGTCCCGCACGGACCAGGGGTTTGCGGGGTTCTTTGCTTCCAGCTCGAGGCCGTGGCGGAAGAAGGTGAGCTGGTATCCGTATCTCTTTCCCTCGTTGTCCGCCAGGTTCCCGGTGAAATACCACCATTCGGTCCTGTATTCGGGATGACTGCCGTGGTCGCGGGGAAAGGACCATTGCCGGGGCGCATCGGCCTGCCTCCACCCCTGCCCGAAGAGGTCACGGGGCAGGCAGACGAAAAGGAAGCACAGAAGGGCGAGGATGATAAAGCCGGCGAGGGAGGAGGACAGAAGGGCGGGCTGCGTTCTCATTTTCCTCATTCCTCCCTGATCTGCATGACGGGGTACTTGCGGACCACCGACCATACCGGGTACGCACAGGCGGCCACGCTGGCCGCAAGCGCCGTCAGGCCCGTCACGAGGTAGGGGCGGGTGGTGAAATGGTAGAAGATGGTCCAGTTGAAGCTCTGAAGATTGATGACCTTGATGAGGATGAGGGCGAAGACGGTCCCCACGACGGCGCTCATGAGAAAGCTCACGAGACCAAGCCCCAGGCTCTCGGCGACGGTCATTCGCGCCACGTCGCCTGTCGTGAAACCCAGGGCGCGATAGACGCCGAACTCCTTCTGCCGCTCCACGAAGAAGGTCATCAGCGCCCCCGCTATCCCGAAAAAGGCCACGATGACCGCAAGGACACGCATGGAACGCGTCACGGCGAATGTGCTGTCGAAGATGTCGAGTATCCTCCCGTGGAACTCTTCGCGGGTGGCAAAGGGAAGGCCGAAGGCCCGGGCCCGGTGTTTTACCTCTTCGATGATCTTCACGCGATCCGGGTTCCCCTCGTCGATGAATATACCCAGGCTGTTTATGGTCCTGTCGCCGAAGAGCCTGAGGTATACGGAACGGTCCATCATGATGACCCCATGCTCCGAGGCGTAATCGTAATAGACGCCCGCTACGAGGAACTCGGCGGGGCCGCGGGCCGTCTCGATGGTGACCCGTGAGCCCTGTCCGACCTTGAAGCGCCGGGAGAAGCTTTCGGAAACGATGACATCACCCCTCTTCATCCGTTCCCAGCTTCCGTCGCCTCCCTCAAGCCAGCCGAACCGGTCGTATCGCTCGAGGACCGAGGCGTCTATGGAGGTGATCGAAGCCGGCCTTCCGTGGAAGGTTATGGGGACATTGCGGAAGACGTCGATTCCCCCGATACCCGGCAGGGTCTTCAGCTCTTCGTAGAGCTCTTCCGGGACGTTCACGTCGGCCTTCGTTGAGATGTACAGGTCGCCCCGGAGCTGACTGTCCATCCACCATACGAGGGACCGGCGGAAGCTGTCGATCATGGACCCGAGGCCGATAGACATGGACAGTGCGATCATGAAGGCGGCCACGGCGACCGAGGTCCGTCCCAGGTTCTCCCTGATGTTGCCGATGGCTATCCTGCCGGCGAGCCCCATGGCGCGGGAGAAGAGATGCTTCATGCCGGGCGCGGCAACGACGATGACGAAGCCTGCGAAGAGGCTTGCACCCAGAAGAAAGGCGAAGGCCCCGGCAAACCCCACGTAAACGTGGAGGAAAGAGAGCCCGAAGAGAACGAGGGCGAAGGCGAGGCAAGCGGTTCCGAAGAGGGCGATCGTTCCCATTCTCTTCGACATGCCGCGGGTAGCCGTCCTTCCCCTGAGAACATGCACCGGCCGGACACGACGGAGCTCGAGAAGCGGCGGCAGGGAGCCCACGATGCTCGCGGCTGAACCGAGGAGCATGCCGCCCGCCAGGTTCCAGAACGACCAGGGAAGCGCCGATGGCCTTAGAAAAAAGTAGAGGGTGCTTATGGTACTGCCCACGATCTCGACGAGGAACTTGCTCAGGAGGTAGCCGAGGACCCCTCCGAGCGCGCCTCCGGCCACACCGAGGAGAAGGACCTCAACGAGAAAGGCGCCGGTCACCTGTCCCCGGGAAGCGCCGATGGCGAGCAGGACCCCGGCGTCTCTGCGCCTCGTCACAACGGCGAACATGGCCGTGTTGTATATGAGGAAGATGCCCACGAAGAGGGCAAAGAGCGACAGCGCCTCAAGATTGAGCTTAAAGGCGCCGAGCAGGGCCGACAGGGTCCGGGCCTTCTGGGCGTTGGATTCGATGGCGAAGCCTGTGGCCCATCTCTGCCGGAACGCATTCTCATCGGTGACGACGAGGTCGGCGCGGTCCACGTACCCCTTCATACGGAAGAACTCCTGGGCATGGCCCACATCGATTATTACGAGGGGTTCTCCTGAGGGATTGGAGAAGACCTGCACGACTTTGAGGGGTCCCTGCAGGGTTGCTATGATACTGCCCGCTGAAAGGCCCAGGTCCTTCGCCATGTTCTCGTCGACAAGGACCGCCCGGGAATCGAAAAGGAATGAAGAGAACGCCTCATCTGTCTTGCCGTCGCCCGCGGATACACCTATCCGGGCCGTGATGGAGCGGACGTTCCTGTCAAGGAAAGGGTCGAGTCCCAGCATGCGCACCTGTTCGCCTCCCTTGAGCCGTACCCTCCGGTCGATGACGGGCGCGAAGTACCTCACCGCCGGATCGCCCATGATCCCGGCGAGCACCGTCTCCTCCATCGGTCCCGCGGGTCGCGCGATGGTGTGGGTCGTCCCTCCCTTCAGGAAGTCGACGGCGGTTCCCAGGCTTTGAAGGGCCGAACGGGAGGCGAGCATCATCCCCACTGTGGCAGCCACCCCCAGGGCTATGCCGAGGAGCTGGAGTATGCTGAGGCTTCTTCGCCGCACCAGGTGGCGCAGGAATGACCGGATGACACTTCTCACGGGGCAAGACCCTCGCAGGAGATCTCTTCGAATAACCTGCCGTCGGTCATCCTGAGGACCCTGTCGGCGTATTCGCAGGTGTTCAGTGCGTGACTCACCATGATAAGGGTGGTGCCGGCGTCGCGGCAGCGGCCGGTCAGAAGGGCGAGTATCTGCGCACCCGTCGCGGAGTCCAGGTTCCCCGTCGGTTCGTCGGCGAGGATGATGGGAGGCTTCTTGACGAGGGCGCGGGCTATGGCCACGCGCTGCTGCTCGCCGCCGGAGAGCTCGTGAGGGAAGCGAATCTCCTTGCCGGCAAGACCCACGAGGTCGAGAGATTCGCGGGCGAGCCGCTCGTCGGGACGGCCCGCGAGTTCCAGGGAGAGAAGGACATTCTCCTCTGCCGTGAGTGTCGGCAGGAGGTTGAAGAACTGAAAGACGAAACCCAGTTTGTGGCGGCGAAGCAGGGTCCTGCCCCTCTCCCCCAGGGCCCCGAGGTCCTCGCCCTCGATCTCGATACGCCCCCGCGTCGGTTCGTCAAGACCCGCCAGCAGATTGAGGAGTGTTGTCTTCCCGGAACCGCTCTTCCCGAAGAGGGCCACGATCTGGCCTTTCCCGATGCTAAGGTCGACACCCCGTAAGGCCATCCCGTCATGACCCTCCGTCTCGTACTGCTTCCACAGATCGTACGTCCGTATTATCGAAGGTGTCATGCTCATCCGGTATTCCCTCACCTATCCTTTTCGTACATCAAATATATGCCGCGAGATCAAAAATGTCCAAACCCCTTTTCCTTCCCCGGCGGCAGGAATATCTCGAAAGGGGTGAACGGGACGAGGAGCAGATTGTGAGGTTCACCAATCTCTTCGGTGTTGAGGAGCCCCAGGTTCGTGAGGCAGGGGAAACTGACCCCGGCAGCCCTGCAGACCCGTGGTTTCAAGGGTTCGTGAAATATCCGGAGGCGCCGGAGGCTTCCCCATGCGTGATAGAGACCCACAGCGGGGTCCATAAGGTAAAGGAGGGCCCCATCGACGGTCGGGAAGGGATCGAGGCCGGTCACCGCCGGGGCGGTCTCGCAGGCCGTGATCGTGAAGGGTCCGTGCCAGTCTCCCGTAACGCGATAGTTGCCGTAATTCCCCGTGTCGCCGGGATCCGCGGTGATCTTGAAGGTGCAGTGCTCGACGGGCATCCCCGAGAGCATTCGGTACATGAAGGTGATGAAGCGGCCGCTGATACCGCACCGGATGAAATAGACTGCCGTTCCGCCCGTCCGCGGGTCGACCACATAGGTCCTTATGTTGACCTGGTCGAAGGGGATGGGCGGGGCGGGGATGTGAAAAGCCTCTTTGGTGTTGCCCTTGAAGATGACGAGAGAGAGGAAGCCGTTCCTGCCGTCTGCGGTGGCCGGCACGAGACCGCGGGGGACCATGCGCGCTATCCGTTCCGCGGGAAGCAGGTAGGAAACGTAGAGCATGTCTCTGAGGGTCATCACAACGGAAGGAACGCGTCTTTCACTCATGACAATGAAACTATACCGTCGGGACCGGTGCAAGGCAACACATAAGGAAGAGGGGGTCGGTGCCCTATCATTTTCTGAAATCGAGGAGGACCTTGAGGGTGTCGCGCCTTCGAGCCGCCGCAAAGGCCTTCTTCGCCTCTCCCGCAGGAAACACCGCCGAGATGAGGGGCCGGACGTTGACGAGGCCCCGGGCGAGTGCCTTCAGGGCGGGCTTGAAAGGGCCGCAACGGGACCCGACGACGGTTATCTCGTCTATGACAAGGGGTGCAAGGTTGATGGGGGCCCCATGGGCCACGGTGCTCTTGAGGACTATGATCCCTCTCGGCCCGGTGAGCTTCATGGCGGTCTCGAAGGCCTCGGCGCTGCCCGTCGCCTCAACGACGACGTCAAACTTGCCGCCGGGTGGCAGGTCCTTTGCCAGTATTACCGGGACGCCCTGATCCCGGGCGATCCCGAGCTTTGCGGGGTGCTTTCCCGCCAGGGTCAGTCGGGCCCCCGTGAGTTTGAGAACGAGGGCGCAGAGGATACCCAGTTTTCCGTCGCCGAGGATGAGCACCGTGTCGGAGGGCCCTATCCGTACCTGCTCGAGTATTTCGAGGGCCGCCGCCAGCGGTTCGGTGAAGACCGCTTCCTCGTCGCTCAGTCCGTCGGGTATCTCATGAAGGTTTCTTACGGGAAGGGTCATGTATTCGGCGAACGCTCCCTCCCTCCCCAGTATGCCGATGGTCGTCCTGTCGGGGCAGTGTTTTTCAAGACCTCCGAGGCAAAGGCCGCACACGCCGCAGCCGCAATTTATCTCGCCGACGACACGTTTTCCGACGAGCCTTCCCGACCTGCCGCCCTGTTTCTCGACGATGCCGGTGAACTCGTGGCCGATGGTCCCGCGAAACCCGAGGTACCCCCTCGTTATCTCAATGTCCGTATTACAGATGCCCGCCATGGCGACCCTGATCAGGGCCTCACCGCGTGCGGGAACCGGCTTCTGCCTGTCGCCGGTCAGCTTCAGGCGCCCATCGAAGACTATCGCCCGCATTCTACCTTTCCTTCCTGTGTTTGTCGATGAACCAGTCTATGAGCGATCGCGAGATGCTCAGCTTGTCCGGTATCTTCGGCAGGTTGTCCACGGTGAACCACCGTGCGTCGGTTATCTCATCGTTGTCCGCGGCTATCTCCCCGGCCGCCCAGGAGGCCGTGAAGCCTATCATGAGGGAATCGGGGTAGGGCCAAGGTTGGCTGCCGAAATAGCGGATGTCGCTCACCTCCACGCCCACCTCTTCCCGGACTTCCCTGAGCACCGTCTCTTCCAGCGTCTCGCCGGGCTCCACGAAGCCCGCGAGAACGCTGTAGAGGTTCTCGGCAAATCTGCTCGCTCTGGCGAGGAGGACCTTCTCCTGCCTTTCCACGAGGACGATCACCGCCGGGGATATCCGCGGGAACATCGTGAAGCCGCAGGCCTCGCACACCTTGGCGAGGATGGTCTCATGTCGTCCAAGCGGGGCCCCGCAGGCGCTGCAGAAGCGGCAGGTCCTGTCCCAGTTGAGGATGGCGAGGGCCCTGACGGCCATCTCATACCGGGTGTCGTTGAGGGTTCCGAAGAGCTTCCTGAGGCCCAGGTAAGCCATGCCCGGGGGAGGCTCGCTCTCGCCGGCAACGGTCAGCGCATGGCAGTCGGCGCCATCGATGGAGCCGAGTCGATAGCCGTCCGCAAGGGACAGCCCGAGTAGCTCCGCGACGGACGTGTCGGGTATCCCGGGCACACCCGATGACAGGTCGACAAGCAACTTCGGGCCGTTGAGCAGGAAGACAAGGCCTGCATCGACAGTGTTGTTCATTGACGGTTCATTTCCTCCTTTCAACGGTGTATGATTCAATACTGCATGAGGCAGGGAAAGTCAAGAAGAAGACCGGACGCGGCTAGAGAGGCCATTATGCCGGTGCTTTGATTTTTTTTCCTCGTGGATAAGCGAAAAAAGTGGTATGATAGCAGCACACGCAAATGAATACTTCTCTTATAACAGCTCAGGGCATGAGAACAAACACGCTTGCACAGACCATCCGGGAGGTGCAAAGAGGTGAGGGCCCGCGGCGTGAGCAACTGCCCGTCAGCCGGCAGGCAATTGAAGAAAGAAGGGAAGGACAGGACCAGGCGCTCATGGTGAAGGGACCCGGCTCTGCCGTTGAGAGCGGTGTTATCCGTTACACGGTGAATGTCGGCCCCTGCGATGTCAATGTGAGCACCATGGCGATGAGGAGATACGCAGAGGCGAGCTCCCGCCGTGCCTGTCGCTCCGGCACCTTTGAAGTGACGGTCTAGAAGACGATCACCGGCAACCAACTCCCCACACCTGGCCAAAACAGATCCGCAGCAACGGTCATGTTGACTCTCCGGAGCAAGCCAGGGAACCAAAATAACCAATGACCAAATTCCAATGACCAATGAAAAAGATAATGACCAATTTACCAATAACCAATTGAACAAAGGAAAGGGCACAGCAGATCGTCTGTATCGTTTGTTGTTTGGTTATTGGTTATTATCTGTTTTTCTGGTCATTGGAATTTGGTCATTGGTCATTTTCCTACAACCCCTTCATATACGTAATGAGATCGTTCACCTCGGCCTCGGTAAGATGGGGAAAGGACGGCATCCCCTTGTAGGGTGTTCTCAATTGGAGGACGATATTCTCCGCCGTCGCGGGACGCCCTGTCACGGGAAGAGCGGGTCCCTTGAGTATGCCCTTCATCCCCAGGTTTCCCGGAGCCGTGTCGCTCGCGGCATCGTGGCACCGGGAGCACTGTGCCTGGAACAGCTCTTGCCCTTTCAGGGCGTTTGGCAACTGCGGTCCGTCTCCCTTTTCACGGATGGCTGCAGTTTGCGCGGGGACCCGGGAGAGGGGAATCATGGTCAGGGCGTAATAACCGGCTGAGGATGCCACGGTGCCGAGGGCCAGGAAGGCGATGAGCACGCCCAGCGTGGGCACCCTGGAGTAGAACTGCCTGTAGGCCTTGATAGTGGCGAGCTTGAAGATAAGAAGGAACAGGACACCGTGGGCCAGCATGACGTGAAATGCGGCCCTCGGTGACAGTTCCTCCTTCGTAAAGGCTATGTAAGCCATCCCCATCAGGGCAAGGGCGAGGAAGATGAAGAAGAACAGGATGCCGTTCACGCGGTGGACACGGGTGAGCCTTTCCGTGTCGAACCGTTTTTCCTTGCGCCCGAGCACCTCGAACATGGTGAAAACGGCGACAAGCGTGGAAGCGAAGAACAGGACGGATATCAATAACTTGAGGGTAAGGATGGTCATGCTGTCCCCCTTCCCGTGCCCGTCGAGGGCACATGTGTCTTGCGATACGCCCGCCGGAATGGGGGCCATCGAGGGCCCGCGCCATTTTCTTGACAAAGACAGGCGGGATAATTAACTTATTGTATCAGAATGAAAGGATTACGGGAAATTCTAAACGACCGCGAGAGGTCTGTTCTTGAGCTCATAGTCGAGAATTACATTATCTTCGCCGAGCCCGTGGGTTCCATCACGATCTCCCGGGCCATGAAGAAGAAGGTCAGTTCGGCGACGATCCGCAACATCATGGGCGACCTCGAGGAGCTGGGTTTTCTCTACAAGCCTCATGCCGTGGCAGGGCGGGTGCCTACACCCAGGGCCTTTCGCTATTACGTGAACAGCCTGCCCGCTCCCGGGGCTCCCGGCAAGAAGGAACTCAAGGCCCTCGAAAGCCTCTCCCGGCTGCGCTACGCTTACACCGAAGAGGTGATGGTCGACGCGTCCCGCGTTCTTGCCGCCATTTCCCGCTGCCCGAGCATCGTGGTCGAACCCAAAGTGGACACCATGCTTTTCAAGGAGGTGGAGTTCGTCAGGCTTTCGCGCAACACGATCCTCATCGTCTTCGTGACGACATCGGGAATGGTGCACAGGAGGTTCGTCGATACGGGCGAGGACATGGAGCAGGACGTGCTTGATGAGATGAAAGGGTACATGAACAAGCGTTTTTCGGGCATGCCTTTCTACGCTCTCAAAGAGAACATCATCAGGGACATGCGCAGGGACAGGGAGGATTTCCAGAGGCTCTATCGGAAGATACAGGACGCCGTGGATATTCTTGTCGGCGTGGAGGAGAAAAGGGAGATCTATATAGAAGGGGCATCGAAGATGATCGGTATCCCCGAGTTTTCCGATGTGGAGAGGCTCAAAGACCTCTTCCGTGCCCTTGAGAACAAGGAGAGATTGATCCAGCTCCTCGACCGGTACCTCAGTGAGGAGGGCATCAATGTGATCCTTGGAAGCGAGAGCGACATGAAGGGGATGGAAGGGATGAGCATCATCACCTCGGCCTACCGGATAGGCGAGGACAGCTATGGCCTGCTCGGGATAATCGGCCCGATGAGGATGAACTATTCCCGTCTTATTCCCATAGTTGATTACACTGCCCGGGCGGTGACAGATCTTTTCAAATCGATGTGAGGAAGGCAATGAACGAAAAAGACAAAGACCTGCTCAGTGATGAGAAAGAGGAAAGACAGGAAGAGAAGGCCGAGAGCGGGCAGAAGCACGAGGAGCACAGGAAAAAGAAGAAGAAGGAGGACCTTCCTTCGGAAGTGAAGAAGGAACTGGAGGAAAAGGAAGGGAAGATAAAGTCTCTCGAGGAGAGGTTGCTTTATCTTCAGGCCGATTTCGAGAACTTCAAGAAGATAAAGGCGAAAGAGAAACAGGACCTCCTGAAGTACGCGAACGAGGTCATTATCAGGGAACTGCTCCCCGTCATCGATAATCTCGAGCTGGCCTTGAAGCATGCCGAATCCAGCGAAGATTACAAGGGGATCCATGAAGGCGTCAAGATAACGCTCAACGAATTCATGAAGGTCCTTGAGAAGGCCGGCGTCAAGTCCATCGAGGCGGTGGGCCGGAAGTTCGACCCCAACTTCCACGAGGCGTTCTACCAGGAGGAACATGAGGACATGGAGCCCGACACGGTGGTTTCCGAGTTCCAGAAGGGTTATCTCCTCAACGACAGGCTCATTAGACCCTCCCGTGTGGGGGTTTCCAGGAAACCCGAAGTACAGTAAGGTGTAAGAAAGGCGTACCATGAGAGGCAGGCAGCACGTGGATTATTTCGAGGTCCTCAATGTTTCGAGAGGGGCCACGGACGAAGAGATAAAAAAGGCATACCGGAAACTTGCCCTTGAGTACCATCCGGACCGCAACCCCGGGGACCGCAGCGCCGAGGAGAAGTTCAAGGAGATCAACGAGGCATACGAGGTCCTCGGAGACGAACAGAAGAGGCGCCACTACGAGCGGTTCGGGACTGTCGGCGACACGGGGTCCGTCTTTGATTTCGGTTTCCAGGGGAATTTCGACTCCGTTTTCAACGACCTCTTCAGTGATTTCTTCGGCAACCAGAGACCGCGCCAGAGGAAGGGAGGCGATCTCAGATACAACCTGACCATAGAGTTCGAGGAAGCGGTGTTCGGCGGAGAGAAAGAGATCGAGATCCCCCGGGAAGAGATGTGTCCCGTCTGCAACGGTTCACGTGTCGAGCCGGGCCACGAGCCGGTGTTATGCAAGCACTGCGGCGGACGCGGACAGGTCCGTCAGAGCCACGGGTTCTTTACCATCAACAGGACCTGCGAGTACTGCGGCGGAGAAGGGCAGGTCATCAAGCACCCCTGCAAGAACTGCAAGGGCAGGGGGACCGTCAGGACGAAGAAGACGTTGAAGGTCCGGATTCCTCCCGGTGTTGACAACAATACCCGACTCAAATTGAGGGGCGAGGGGATGCAGCAGCCGGGAGATACCGTTCCGGGGGACCTCTTCGTCGTTCTCCAGGTGAAGGAACACGCCCTGTTTGAGAGGGCCGGAGATGACATCGTCGTTCAGGTCGATGTGGGGTTCCCGCTCCTGTGCCTGGGCGGAGAGATCGTCATACCCACCATCGAGGGCGAATCCGTCCTTAAGATACCGGCCGGCACGCAACAGGGGAAGGTGTTCAGGCTAAAGGGCCTGGGCGTCAACAAGTCCAACGGCTACGGCCGGGGCGATCAGCTTGTCTATCTCAACATCGTCATCCCCTCCGACCTGACTGAGCGGCAGAAGACCCTCGTCGAGGAACTGGCCACCGAATTCAAGGATTCATCGCCCATGACGCGAAAGGGTTTCAAGGAAAAGTTCATGGAGTTCTTTGAATAAAAAGACAACGACAGGTGATGGGTAATAGGTCATGGGTCATGGGAAAGGCGAAGCGCCTATCGCCCATAACCTATAACCCATAACCTGTCACCCATCTTCATTTCTTCTCCGCGTTCTCGACCATCAGTTTCGCTATCGCCTTCGAGAAAGCCGCCGGGTCTTTCGGTTTCGATCCCTCCAGCACCAGGGCCTGGTCATAGAGGAGCCGGATATACTCCTTCAGTTCCTCGCCGGCCTCGGCTTTCTCGAAGATGGCGTTCATCGCGGCGAAGAGTGGGTGAGAGGGGTTCAGTTCCAGTATCCTCTTCATGGGAGGCAGGTCCTGGCCCATGGCCTTGAGAAGGCGCTCCATGGCCGGATCGAGGTCACCTTCGTCGGCGACGAGGCAGCATGCCGTGTCGGTAAGCCTTCCCGAGAGCCTCACATCCTTGACCTCCTCGGAGAGAGTCTCCTTGATGAGATCGAGGAGCTTTGCGTACCTCTTCTTCGTTTCCTCTATCTGGACCGTCTTGTCCTTGTCGAGGGAGATATCGCCCCTCGTTATGGAGTGCATCTTCTTTCCCTTGTATTCGAAGCCGTTGAAGATGAAGTCGTCGATGTCGTCGGTCATGTAGATGACCTCGAACTCCTTCTGCCTGAAGGCCTCGAGATAGGGCGAATTGGCGGCGTCCGACAGGGATGAGCCGACGATGTAGTATATCTCTTCCTGTCCTTCCTTCATGTCGTCCACGTATTCCTTGAGGGTCCTGAGCTTGCCTTCCCCGGACCGCGTGGAGGCGAAGAGGAGAAGGTCGGCGATGGTCTCTCTCCGTGAGAAATCGAAGTGGACCCCTTCCTTCAGGACGCGGCCGAATTGACCGTAGACCTTCACGTAATCGTCGTAGTTACTCCCCTTCATCTCCTCGAAGGTATCGAGGATCTTCTTTGTAAGGGAGTTCTTGATGATCTCGACCTGCCGGTTGTTCTGGAGGATCTCCCGGGAGACATTGAGGGGCAGGTCCGATGAATCGACGATGCCGTGCACAAAACGCAGGTACTGGGGTATGAGGTCCTCGCAGTGGTCCATGATCCGGATCCTTTTCACGTAAAGCATGGGTCCGTACTTGAAATCGCGGTAGAGCATGTTCCCGGGAGCGACGGAGGGCACGAACATGAGGGCGGCGAATTCCGACGTCCCTTCCGCCCTGTAGTGAATGACCTTAGCAGGGGGATGGAAGTCGTGCGAGATGTGCTTGTAGAAGTCGTCGTACTCCCCGCTGGCGACCTCTGACCTGTCCTTGAGCCAGATGGCCTTCATGGAATTGAGCGTTTCCTCCTCGCGGACCTTGACCTTCTCGCCCTTTTGCAGCTCGCTCTCCACCTCCTTTTCCACATCCATGACGACGGGGTGTTCGATGAAATCGGAGTATTTCTTGACGACGCTGCGGATCTCCCATTCGCTGAGATAGGCCTTTTCGTCCTCGCGCAGGTGAAGGATGACGTCGGTGCCGCGTGAGCCTTTTTGAACCTCATCAACGGTGAAGGTCCCGTCGCCGGCGGATTCCCACTTCACGCCCTCTGTTCCCTTCAGACCGGCGCGGCGGGAAATGACGGTTATCCTGTCGGCGACCATGAAGGAGGAGTAAAAGCCCACGCCGAACTGGCCGATGAGCTCCGGGTTGTCCTTGACCTCCTGGCCTTTCAAGGCCTCCAGGAATTCCTTCGTACCCGAGCGGGCGATGGTGCCCAGAGACTCCACGATCTCCTCGCGGGTCATGCCGATGCCATTGTCGCTCACCGTGAGCGTCCCGGCGTCCCTGTCAACGGCGAGCTTTATCTTCCACCCGCTGCCTTCCTCCAGGATATCGCTGTTCGTCAGGGACTCATACCGCGCCCTGTCGATGGCATCGGAGGCGTTGGATATGAGCTCCCTGAGGAAGACCTCCTTGTGAGAGTAAAGAGAGTGGATCATGAGGTCGAGAAGCTGCTTGACCTCCGTCTTGAATTCCATCCGTTCGCTTGTCATGTCTCGTTCACCTCGGATCAGATTGTTTTTTCGCACAAAAAATAAGACAGGGAGGGGAAGGAGTCAATAGGGAGTGAGAACGGTCTCAGGTTTCAGGTCTCAAGTCTCAGGTTAAAGACCCTGGAGACAGTTCCGGTTTCGGGAAGGAACCGGGACAGATGAATGCCGTCCTTTATCTTTTGCCTGAAACCTGAGACCTGAAACCTGAGACCGTCTTTACTCCCTTCTTCTTCCCTTTTTCTTATGCTATAATGTGCCGTGCCTTTGAAGATCATACCGAAGAAGCTCCGTAATATCATCATTATTATCATTGCCGTCATCGTCATCGGGACGGCGGGGTTTAAGGTCATCGGCGGTTCCGAGCGCAGCGTGCTCGACGCCCTGTACATGACGGCCATTACGCTGACGACCGTGGGGTACGGGGATGTGATCGGTCTTGACAACAAGCCCCTGGGAAAACTCTTCACCATCATCTATGTCTTCATCGGGGCCGGCACCATTGCATATCTTTTCACGACCCTTGCCGCGTACATCATCGAAGGCGAGTTGAGGAAGGTCTTCAGGAGGAGGAAGATGGAAAAACGGATCGCTAAGATGAAGGAACACTACATCGTCTGCGGCATCGGAATGGTCGGTCTTTACGTGGTGCACGAGATGTACCTCACCAAGAGGCCCTTTATCGCCATCGACCACGATGAGACGAAGCTCGACGTGTTCAAGGCGAACAACATAGATGCGGACCTCGTCGTCGGGGACGCGACGGAGAACGAGATACTGTGGAAGGCGATGATAGAGCACGCGAAGGGCCTTTACGCCACGACGGATTCCGACAACGACAACATCGTCATCTCGCTGACGGCCCGCCAGCTCAATCCTTCCCTGAGGATCGTCTCCCGGTGCAACGATACGAAGAACATAGACAAGCTCAAGAGGGCCGGCGCGGACTCGGTCGTGGCCCTCAATTTCATCGGAGGCCTGAGGATGGCATCCGAGATGATACGGCCCCATGTAACCTCTTTCCTCGACATGATGCTTCGCGACAAGTATTCCCCGATGCGGGTGGAGGAGGTGCACGTTCCCGAGCACTCACCCTTCGTGGGCAAGCCGGTGAAGGACATCGATTTCAAGACGATCGGCAACATCATGCTCATCTCGGCGAGAAAACCGAGCGGCGAGTGGGTCTACAACCCCTATCCGGACACCATCTGTGAAAAGGAGATGAGCCTTATCATCATCGCGACCCCCGAGGAGAAGGAGCTTCTGGTGGAACTTGTGTCCGGCGGCGCGGACACCGTGCTGTGAGGTCCGCCCCCTGTTGTTCGCTCAAGATTGACAAGGCTTTGCAAAGGATGATAGTTTTTCACGAAAGGAAACGATGAAGATAGCTGTTTCAGGAAAAGGCGGTGCGGGGAAGACGACCGTTGCCGGGGTCATGGCACGGATCCTCGGTGACAGGGGCAAGAAGGTGATCGCCATCGACGCGGACCCGGATTCGAACCTGGCAAGCGCCATCGGCATGGATGAGGAGAGCACGAAGGGTGTGAAACCCCTTGCCGCCATGGAAGAGTTCATCGCCGAACGGACGGGCTCGAAAAAGGGCCAGTATGGCGCCTTCTTCCAGCTGAACCCCCGTGTCGACGACATACCGGAGCGTTTCTCTCTGGTCAGGGACGGGGTGAAGCTCCTCGTTCTCGGGAACATACCCCAGGGGGGCGGAGGCTGCTTCTGCGCCGAGAACGCCCTCTTGAGGAGCCTGCTTTCCTATGTCATCGTGGAGCGCGACGAATACGTCATAGTGGACCTCGAGGCCGGACTTGAGCACCTGGGAAGGGGTACAGCGGAGTACATCGACGCGCTCATCGTTGTCGTCGAACCGGGCAGACGAAGCTTTCAGACCGCCCACCAGGTGAGAAGGCTTGCCGACGACATCGGGATAAAGAAGGTGTATGTTGTGGGAAACAAGATCGCCGACGGGCAGGACGAGACCCTCGTCCGTGAGAACCTGGAGGGGCTGCCGCTCCTGGGATTCCTTTCCCTCAACGACAGGATCATCGAGGCCGACAAGAGGGGTGTGTCGCCCTACGACCTCAGTGAAAAGGTCCGGGAGGAAGTGGCGGCGGTCCTCGATTCCCTTGAGGACCTCACCGGATGAGAAGGGTCACGGTACTCGTCTGGCTGGTCCTCTCGACGATAACCCTCTCTCTTGTCGCCCTTCTTGTCGCCCTTTTCGGCGACCGGGAAGAAACGATTCACCGCATGGCCCGCCTCTGGGCAAGGATGTATCTCGCGATGGCGGGAATAAACGCCCGGATCAAAGGGCTCGAGCGACTCGGCTCGCCTCCGTACGTTCTTATGGTGAACCACCAGAGCGCCCTCGACATATATGCGCTTCTGGCCGGATTGCCGCTGTCCTTCAAATGGATCGCCAAGAGGCAGCTCTTCAGCATCCCCGTTTTCGGATGGGCGATACGGAAAGCGGGCTACATCAGCATAGACCGGGAGAACGCCCGTGAGGCCTTGAAGGCCATAGAGAAGGCCGCGCAGAGGATACGGGAGGGTACCAACATCATCATCTTTCCCGAAGGTACCCGAAGCGCCGACGGAAGACTCCTTCCTTTCAAGAAAGGGGGGTTCACCCTGGCCCTCAAGGCCATGGTGCCCGTTGTTCCCGTCGGCATCTCCGGTTCCAGTGCGCTGCAGCCGAAAGGGTGTTTTATTCCCCGGGAAAAAGGCGTAATATACATTGAAATCGGGGAGCCAATCGTCCTTGAAGGCATGGACAGGTCTCGAAAGACGCAGGTGATGGACGATGTGAGGGCCCGCATCGAGGAGCTCATGGGGGAAGGCGGGTCATCAGGCGGGGAAGGGGGCCGGGAAAGACCCGGTCCATGACAACGGCAGGCGCATGAATCTATCGGCGGAGCTAAAAAAGGAGATGCTCGGGGTTGCCCTTATCGGGGTGTTCCTGTTCCTTTTCGTCAGCCTGCTCTCCTACCACCCCCTTGACCCTTCCTTCCACACGGTGACCGACGCTGCGGCGAAAAACCTCTGCGGCAAGGCTGGGGCGTACCTGTCGGACCTCTTCATGCAGCTTTTCGGTCTTATGAGTTATCTTCTCGTCGGTTACTCCCTGGTCTTCGGCATCTTCTATGTCAGGAAGAAGGACCCTCCGAGCATCATTGTCTTCTCGTCGGGGCTCGTTCTCTTCTTTCTCTCCACGGGGACGCTCCTCCAGGTCTCCGCGGGCAAGGTTTCCCTGCGGGGGGTCGAGGTGGAGTTCTCGGGGTTCATGGGGTCGCTTCTCGAAAAGGCGCTCATGAACTTCCTTGGCAATTTCGGCACCATTCTCGCTGCCGTCGTACTTCTTCTCATCTCCGCCTTCCTCATCATCCAGGCGCCGATCCTGGGGGTGATCGAAGACCGCATAGCGAGACGCAAGAAGGCGGAACGCCGCCGCGAGATAAAGGTGACCCAGGAGAAGAAGGAAGAGGAGGCGCCGGCGAGGACGATGGAAAAGAAGACGCCGGTCGTACAGGAGACCTTCGAGTTCTTCAAGGAGATCGGCCCCTACAAGCTGCCCGACCCATCCCTTCTCGATGATGTGGAAAAGAAAGAGATGAAGGTCGATAAAGACTCCATCCAGGCGAACGCCTCCATCCTGGAGAAAAAGCTCAAGGATTACGGTATAGAGGGCAGGGTCACCGAGGTCAGGCCCGGTCCGGTCATCACCATGTACGAGTTCGAGCCCGCGCCGGGAGTGAAGGTGAGCAAGATCGCCAATCTCTCCGACGACCTGGCCATGGCGCTCAGTGCCGTTTCCATCAGGATCATCGCCCCCATACCCGGCAAGGCCGTGGTCGGCATCGAGATCCCGAACAAGGAGCGGGAGACGGTGTACATACGGGAGATCATTGAGTCGAAGGTGTTCACCTCCTCCCTGTCACACCTGACGCTCGTTCTGGGAAAGACCATAAGCGGAGATTCCTACGTGGCGGACCTCGCGAAGATGCCCCACCTTCTCGTCGCCGGGGCGACGGGGTCCGGGAAGAGCGTGTCCCTGAACAGTATGATCCTCAGTATCCTTTTCAAGGCGACCCCGGCTCACGTGCGGTTCCTCATGATCGACCTCAAGATGCTCGAACTGTCCTTCTATGAGGGCATTCCCCATCTCCTCCTTCCCGTCGTCACGAACGCGAAGAACGCGAAAACCGCGCTACGCTGGATGACGGACGAAATGGAGAGACGCTACAACATGATGGCGCAGAAGGGGGTCCGCAATATAGAGAAATACAATCAGAAGGTAATGCGCGAGGATGGCGAGGCCATACCGTACATCGTCGTCGTGATTGACGAGCTTGCCGACCTCATGATGGTCTCCCCAAAAGAAGTGGAGGAGTACATCGCCCGCCTGGCGCAGATGGCGCGCGCGTCCGGTATCCATCTCATTCTCGCCACCCAGAGGCCCTCCGTCGATGTCCTGACGGGTATCATCAAGGCCAATTTCCCCGCCAGGGTGGCGTGCAAGGTCTTCTCCAAGGTGGATTCCCGGACCATACTCGACACGAACGGCGCCGAGAGCCTCCTCGGGTACGGAGACATGCTGTTTTTGAGCCCCGGGATCGGGCGGCTCCAGCGTCTCCACGGGTCCTATGTCTCCGAGGGCGAGATCAAGCGCATCGTGGAGTTCCTGAAACAGCAGGGAGCGCCTTCCTATCACCACGAGATCCTTGAGGAGAAAGACGATGAGGAGGACGGCGGCGAGGCGATAGACGACGAAAAATACCAGGAGGCCGTCGAGTTCGTGGCATCAAGGGGCGAGGCATCGATCAGCATGGTGCAGAGGCGGTTCCGGATAGGGTACAACCGTGCGGCCCGGATCATAGAACGCATGGAGCAGGAAGGCATCGTGGGCCCCTCCGACGGTGTCAAACCGAGGGAGGTCCTGAAGAAATGATCTTTAAGAGGTATGATCGAATGAAAGAAAAAGCCCTTCGGAGTACAAGAAGCCTGTCATCGCCGGTGCTGTCCGGCGTCCTGGCGGTGTTCCTGCTGATACCCTTTCTTGCCGGTGCTCAGGGCACGTCGGGCGCCGGGGAGAACGTGAAACCCCCGGTCAGGGGCGAGACCGGGTCTCCCTTTGATTCCATAAAGAAGACCTATGCCGGCATCACCTCGCTGGAGGCCTCCTTTCACCAGAAGATCTTCGTTTCAGGCATCAAGAAGATACGCGATTTCGACGGGGACTTCTATTTCAAGCGGCATAAGGGGTTCCTCTGGAAGTACACGAAACCGAAAGGGAAGACGTTCCTCTATGACGGGCGTCACATGTGGCAGGATGAGGAAGACAAGACCTTCGTGCTCAAGAGCAAAGTCAGCAGGGAGAAGACGGGCGGTACCTTCTTCGACCTCGTTGAGGACATAGCCCGCATCGACAACCTCTTCACCGTCAAGCAGCACAGTATGCTGGCGGGGATGCAGTACTTCGAGCTTCTCCCGAAGAAGGATTCCACCGTCAACATCGCCAAGATCTGGATCGACAGGAACAATCTCCTGAGGAAGATCGAGATCCTCGAATTCACGGGCAACGTCAACACGATCGAGTTCACCGACATCAAGGTGAACGCTCCCGTCAGCGACTCAAAACTCACCTACAAGTCCGACGGCGTCAAGGATGTGGTGGAAAGATAGAGGACCGTTTCAGCAACTGTGTTGAATGTCAATTGATTTCTTTTTCATGAACGGGCCTCCGCCCATGTTGCTTTGTTCTTCATCA
>MVQP01000024.1 GCA_002067235.1 Syntrophorhabdus sp. PtaB.Bin047 | reverse complement strand
AGTACCTCTCGACAGTGATCCAGTTGTAATTCCAGAGTATGTAACCGATGACGAAGAAGACGGCGATGAAGGGAACGGCATCGAACCAGGACTTCCTGCCCCGTTCATCGCCTTTTACGTTGTATACCAGGAAAACAAGCAACAGGCCGAGACCCAGGTGGATCGATCTCTGCATGAGGGCATCGAAGGACCCGAAGAGGGCCGTGTAGATCTGGAAGACAGACAGTGCCACCCCCACGATCGATGCGAATTTTCTGATTGCCGGCTTATCGTGCCAGTATTCCTTCCACGTCAGGGCTGCCATGTCTGTGCCTCCTTGGTTCGAGCTCGTGCTATGTGGTCATCTTCTTAACGTCTCCGTTTGCCTGTTGCCTGTTTCCAGGTACCCGTGCCGCAACAACCTATACAAGTGCCAGAATGTCGATCAGGTGTTATATCTCCATTAAAATCAAACCCATCTGAGAGTTACCGTCTTCTCATCAAGGAACATCTTGACGGAATCCATCCTTGATTTTGAGTTGCCGAAGAAGGAGTCCTTCTTGGACCCGAGCCCGAAGAAGGCGTAGGGCTGCGGTATGCCGGCGTTGACCCCGACATTTCCCACCTCGCATTCCCGTATGAACTTGCGGGCGGCCTTTCCGCTCTCCGTGACAATGCAGGCGCTGTGGCCGTAGTTTGTGGAGTTTATGAATCTGATGGTCTCGTCGAGGGTGTCCATCCTCATGAGATTGCACAGGGGTCCGAAGGCCTCTTCCTTCGCTATATGCATTTGGGGGGAGACATTTTCGAAGATGTTGGGGCCGAGGAAGTATCCCTCTTCATAACCCTTCACCTTTGCATTCCGACCGTCGAGCAGAAGCTTTGCCCCCGACCTCAGTCCCGATTCGATGAAGCCGACCACCTGCTCCCGTCCGTTCAGCGTCGTCATGGGCCCGAGCTCCACGCTCTCGTCGAGGCCGTAGCCCATCTTCATTGCCTTCGAGGCGGCGATCAGCTTGTCCTTCAGGGTCTTGTAGAGCTTGTTGTCCCCGAGGACGACGACGTTGTCCGATCCGAGGCAGCGCTGGCCGCTCATGCCGAAGCAGCCCCTGAGGATGTAATTGACGGACTGGTCGAGGTCGGCGTCGGGCATGATGACGATGGTGTTCTTGCCGTTGCCGTTCAAGGACGAACGCTTGCCGTACTTCCCGCATATCTCGAAGAGTTCCTTGCTGACCCGCGTCGAACCGATGAGCCCCACGCCCTTGACCCTGGGGTCGGAGAGGATGACCTTGTTCAGCTCACGCTCCGGTCCCATGTGGAGGAGATTGACAACGCCGGGAGGGAAACCTGCCTCGTCGATCATCTTCGACATGGCGTCCGCGGCCACCGGGCACTGGCGGCTCGGTTTCACGATGACCGTGCAGCCGCAGGCGAGCGCGTAGGGGACGAATGACGACCAGGCGTGCATGGGGATGTTGCCGGGGGTGATGATGAGGAAGACGCCGACGGGTTCGTGGATAAGGTAGCAGTCTATCCCGTTCGCGAGCTGCTCGACATGTTCGCCCTTGTAAAAACCGTACATGGAGCTGCCCGCCGCCTCGATGTTCTCGATGCACCGCGAGATGGTGCCCCTGCCGTCGCTGATGGTGCAGCCATGGTCCTGGACGAGGATCCGCGAGAGCTCCTCGTGGTGCTTCATGAAGGTGTCCCTGAGGTTGAATATGAGCTTTGCCCTGTCCCTGAAGGGGACGTTCTTCCACTTGCCGAAGGCGGCATGGGCGGCGGATATGGCCTTTTCCACGTCGTCAGGGCCGGCCACCGGGGCCTTTGCGATCACCTTGCCCGTTGCCGGGTTCGTGGCATCGAAGTACTTGCCTGTCTGCGGCTTTACCCACTTCCCATTTATGTGCAGATCCAGCTTACCGTAGTTCTTGCTTATTTCTTTCAGTAGTGCCATAGTTGTTCCTCCTTAAAAGATTGGCGCTCCTAGAATGTCGGGGGGGTTATGACCCATATGACGACGACGTCTTCCGTCCCGCTGTTCCCCCAGTCGTGCGGGACGGCGGATGAAAAATAGAAGCTCTCGTCCTTACGGATCTTGTGCAGTTTGTTGTCGAGCATAAGGTCCATTTCTCCCTGGACCACGTAGCCGAACTCTTCTCCATCATGTGAATACATGCCGTGAGAACCGCCGCCCGGCTTGATGACCGTGTAGAAAGGCTGCATCTTCTTGTTGGCCGTGTTCCTGACGAGGGACTGTATCTTGGCGTCCCACCTGTTCAGTTGAATGACGATGCGCGAGTTCTCTCGCATGACGATATCGTCGTTGTTGGCCCTCTTCATGAAGAAATCGACGATGTTCACGTTGAGGGCCTCGGCGATCCTCTTGAGCATCGATATGGAAGGATCCGCTTTCCCCCGTTCCAGCTGGGATATCAGCGAGGGAGTGCATTCGACGATCTCCGCCAGCTGTTTGATGTTCAGGTTCTTCTCTTCCCGGAACTCTTTGATCTTCTTTCCTATGTCCATACCCATACCTGACAAACGGGATTAAATCTTATTTATTTTATTAAATCAGATTTAATTCTGTCAAGCAGTTTTTTGGGGAATAGGAAAAAACCCCGGACGATGTGTCGTCCGGGGCCGGTTGGTCGATTTGGAGGTTCTCAGGCCGCCGCGGTCTTCTGCGCGAGGCCCAGCCTGTCGAGGGTCTCGAAGTATGCCTCGATCCTGGTGCGGACCTGGGATTCCGCGTAGAAGCGCTGGTCGCCCATGTCGCTCTCGAAGACGAGGGCAGGGATGCCCGTTCTCTTCGTGAGGACCTCCTTCAGGGTGGGTACCGCGAAAGAGACGGCCTTGCAGCTCCTGTTCATGAACATGATCATGCCGTTCATGGAGTACTTCTTGAAAAGGTCCATCGCCATATCGGCACGGTCCTCGATGGTGGAGTTGGAGAAGCGGTTCACGTAGTTCTCCGCCAGCGTCTCGAGAGGGTCCTTGTTGAGATCGAACTCGAAACTCCAGGCGTGGACGTAGAGCGAGGTGAGGATGACGCCGCCGTAAGAGCCGAGGAGTTTTGCGTGGTCGCTGAACTTGAACCATACGGGCAGGTTCTCCCAGTACAGGCGGTATTTCTCCTGGTCCTTCGGCAGGACGCCGATGCCCTGGTCGACCTTCGCCTGGATCTCGTTGCAGAGCGTCTGGTAGTAATCGACGCATTCCTGCGTGCCCCTGCGGTAGACGGCGATGGCCATGCCGATGAGGGCGTCGAAGATGCTGATGGGCGACGGTTTGTACTGTGCCATGTCGAGGAACTTCTTATAAAGGATGCTCGACGCGGCGGAGTATTTCATCACCTCTTTGAGGCGGTCGTAATCGAATTTCCTCTTCGTCACCTTTTCGAGGAAGCTGATGAGCTCCTTGAGCTGGAGGACGCAGTACTTCACGATCTCCTTGCGCGCCTTCTGGTCGAGTATGTGCTCCGGCGTATCGAAGACGAAGACGGGAAGGTCTCCCCTGCGGGCAAGCACCTGGAACCACTTGGTAAGGGTGAAGCACTGGGCGTTGCAGGCGAGGAAAAGGTCGGGGTCCGGAATACCGCGCGTGACGGTGACACCCGTCTTGCGGTAGCCCAGGTCGCTCCTGGCGTAGGCGCACAGGTGGCTCGTGTAGCCCATGCCTTCGACGACGGAGCAGAGCTCCACACCCTTCTTGGCCGTCAGGTTCGCGACGGCGTGGTTCTCGGGATAGATGGGCACGATGTCGTGGGCAACGAAGATCTCCACGGGGGAGATCGCCGTCGTGTACCCGACGAGTTTGTTGTTATCATGCGCATGGAAGGCGTCTTCCATGTATTCGTCAGTGATCTTCTTGGAAAGTTGTTTCGATGTAAGCTTGTCGTTCATAATGAGCCCCCTTTGAGAGATTCGAAGAATGCCTGCGCCCGGGTGAGGACATGGGACAGGGACGTCGTCTGGTATTCCGTGTCAAGGACATGCATCGGGATGCCTTCCTTCTTGATCATGTCCTTGAGGTCGGGAAGGTCGTATTCCTGGGACTCGCAGAACTCAATGTGCACGTAAATGACCGCCTTCGCCTTCGTTTCCTTGTACAGCTTCTTGACCTCTTCGAAATTCTTGTAGACGTTGTCATGGATGGGTGAGAAGAATCCCCGCTTGAAATGCCTGTCGGCCAGGGCGTCGATGGCGTCGCCGTTCAGGGCCGGGGCCCCCTGGAGGTACCGTGTGCCGGTGACCAGGGTGTCTCCGACGATATTGACGCGAAGGTCATCGAAGATATCGAAGATCTCCGGCGGGTCACAGGTGATTCCCACCATGACCACGTCGGTGTAGTTCTTGCCCTTCTTCATCTTCAGGCCGTCCTTGATCGCCTTCAGGCTCTTGTTGAACTCGGCCTTGTCGACCTGTTGCGATACCTTCATCATGGCAAAGAACTGCTTGTTTGTAATGGCGCCGGGAAAGTTCCTCTTGATCTCGTAGAACTCCTTCAGTATCGTCTTGTTCTCGTTGTGCAGGGCGATCGAGTTTGCGAGGGCGCCGCTGTCCAGCTTCTTTCCCAGCCAGCCGCCGAGGGAATCGATGAGGCGCTCTATCTCCTCCTTGACCCAGTACCGGGCACTCGGCCTGTCTGCCTGGCGCGGGGCCAGGTAGCTCGTGACGAACTTGTCGGGAAAATTGATCCGCCATATGTCGGAAAGGTGCTGTGTCGTGTCACAGACCTGGGGCAGAACAAAACCGCTGAAAAGATCGCCCTCGTAACTCAGTGCGAGTTCGAGATTGCTCCGAGCCAGTGAACAGGCATTGTCCGGAAGATGACTGGGCGCTTTCTTTAAGGGTTTATGAGTACCAAGAATAGTCACGGGGAGGAGATCGAACGCATAGATCACCTCTTCAGGAACATCAGCGATGGTACTCCCGACTACTTTCTTTCCTGTATCTCTAGCCCATTGTCGGATGGAAGGATACGGATCCCGCGCGAGTGCAACAACATCCTTCAGATTTAAGCTTTCCCACATAACCCCTCCAAAAATGATGAAAATGATGAAAAATTTCACTCATTATATGAAGGTTCACCATTATTGTCAAGGTAAGTTTGGGACGCCATAAACCTTCTAAAACAAAGACAGACGGGCATTCTGTGAGGGATGGGCCGCCGCGGCTGCAAGGACCGTCCCGTCATGACGTCTCCGACTCCACCCACCGCGCGTAGTCGGGCAGGGCGGTGCTGACGGGGGTGGCGACGATCTCCGGAACCTCGTAGGGGTGAAGGCGCTTTATCGCCCCTTCCACCTGACGATAGAGGGATGGTCTCGTCTTCATGACGCAGCACCATTCGTCGGCCTCTTCCACGTTTCCCTTCCACCGGTAGATGCTCCGGATGGGGCCGACGATCTGGCAGCAGGCGACGAGCCTTTCGCCGACAAGGCGTTTTCCCATCCTTTCGGCCGCCTCCCTGTCATCGATGGTTGTCACTATCTGGATGATGTCTGGCATGTCCTCCTCCTCGAAAGCGGGTCTTGAGCCGGGTGCGCCGGCGGTGTCACGGGAACAATTTAACTTGAAAATATGGGAGATTTCCTATATTTTTCTATGCTACAATAGCTTTTGCAGGTAGTACAGCAATTTGAGGTCGCCATGTTTCAGATAAACGACGGAAACGCCATCATACTCGCAAGCGAATCGACGAGGAGGGTCGACATCTTGAGGACGCTGGGGATCCCCTTCTCCATAATCCCGCCCGACGTCGATGAAACGAGGAGGCTCGAAGAGACGCCGCGGGAATACGTTCTGAGGATCTCCCACGAGAAGGCCCGCAAGGTGGGAAGGCATTTTCCCGATAAGTGGGTCATCGGGGCCGATACGATAGTGGTCTACAAGAACAGGATCCTCGGCAAACCCGTGAACGAGAATGAGGCCTTCAAGACCCTCCAACTCCTGAAAGGGAAGTGGCACAAGGTCATCACCGGGTTCTGCGTCCTGAACGTGGACAGGGAGATAACCTACCACGATGCCGTGGAGACAAGGGTCTTCATGAAGGACCTTGTCGACGGGGAGATAATGAACTATATCCGCACCTCGGAACCCCTTGACAAGGCCGGCTCCTATGCGGTTCAGGGCAAGGGCGGCTACATGGTGAAGGAGATAAAAGGCTCCTATTCGAACGTTGTGGGACTGCCGATCTGCGAGGTCGCGGAGGTCCTGCTCTCGCTGGGCATCCTTTCATGAGTGACATCCGGCACGCCCTCGGGGCCGTGCGTGAGAGAATAGACAGGGCGTGCAGGATCGCAGGGAGAGACCCGGCGGAGGTGACCCTCGTGGCGGTGACAAAGACCGTCGACGCCTCCCGGGTGATCGAGGCGATCGAGGCGGGTGTGGGGGACATCGGCGAGAATTACGTTCAGGAAGCGAAGGGGAAGATAGAGGCGGTCGGTCCCGGTCGGGCCCGATGGCACATGATAGGTCACATCCAGAGCAACAAGGCGAAATACATCCCGGCGCTGTTCGACTGTGTCCATACCGTCGACAGCACCGCCATACTGGAGGGGCTGGAGAGGCGCGGCAAGGAGATGGATGTTCTCTTCGAGGTGAATCTGGCGGGAGAGGCGACGAAGAGCGGGACGGACGTGGAAGGTTTGAGACGGATTCTGGAGAGGGCCTCGTCGCTTGCACACCTCAAGCCAGTGGGGCTCATGACGATGCCGCCCTACGTGGAGGACGCCGAAGAGGTGCGCGGGATATTCAGGCAGCTGAGAATGACCCTCGAGACGATGAACGCCGAGTTCGGCCTCGCCATGAAGGAGCTGTCCATGGGCATGTCCTCCGATTTCGAGGTGGCCGTTGAGGAGGGAGCGACGATGGTGAGGATAGGCACGGCGCTGTTCGGGGAGAGACGATGAAACCATGGGGTGGAAGGTTCAAGGGAGGCACCGACCCGCTTCTCGAAAGGTTTAGCGCGTCCATAGACGTTGACCGCCGGCTCTATCGTCAGGACATCGAAGGCAGCAGGGCCCAGGCGGAGATGCTCGCCAGGATCGGGGTCCTTACCGCCGCGGAGAAGAGAAAGGTCCTGAAAGGTCTCGATGAGATAGAAAAGGAGATACACTCCGGTTCCTTCGCATTCACCGAGGCCCTCGAAGACATCCACATGCACATCGAGGCACGGCTCATCGAAAAGACGGGCGAGGCGGGCAAGAAGCTCCACACGGGCCGCAGCCGCAACGATCAGGTCTCCCTCGACATGCATCTTTTCCTGAAGGAAGAGCTCCGCGCCATCGACGACTGCCTCGTCGCCCTTCTCAGAGAGATCCTTGTGAAGGCCGAAAGGGAAAAGAAGGTCATCATGCCCGGCTACACGCACCTTCAAAGGGCCCAGGTCGTGCCTTTTTCCCATTACCTTCTCGGCCACTATTACGCCTTGAAACGCGACAGGGCGAGACTTGCCGGGGCGCTTTCGACGGCCGACGTCCTGCCGCTCGGCAGCGGCGCGCTTGCCGGCTCGACGATACCCCTCGACAGGGAGTGGGTGAGGGATCGACTCGGTTTCTCCCGCGTCTCCGAGAACAGCATGGACACCGTCGCCGACCGGGACTTCGTCGTCGATGCCATCTACGCGGCCTCGATGATCATGGTGCACTTGAGCAGGCTTTCCGAGGACCTCATCCTCTTCGCCACGCAGGAGTTCGCGTTCATATCGCTGCCCGACGATCTCTGCACCGGTTCGAGCCTCATGCCCCACAAGAAGAACCCCGACGCGCTGGAACTCATCCGCGGCAAGACCGGCAGGGTCCTCTCCGACCTCTTCGGCATGCTCGCCATATTGAAGGGCCTCCCCTTTACGTACAACCGCGACCTTCAGGAGGACAAGGAGCCCCTGTTCCACGCCGTGAGTACGGTGAAGGACGCCCTTTCGATCATGGCGCTCTGTGTCGGAGGTTTACAGGTGAGGAAGGAGAACATGGAGAGGGCGGCCGAGGAGAGCTTCATGCCTGCCGTGGAGATGGCCGAATACCTCACGATGAAAGGCATGCCCTTCCGGGAGGCCCACGGGGTCGCCGGCGCGGCCGTCCGCCTCTGCGAGGACACGGGCAGGCTTCCTGGCGACATGCCGCTCAAGGAACTGAAGAAACTGTCGCCCCTGTTCGAACGGGACGTCTTTGATTACATAAAGCCGCGCAGTGCCCTGCGCATGAGAAAGTCCACGGGAAGCGCCTCCTTTGGAGAGGTGGCGAAGGTTATCGATGCTGAAAAGAAATATCTCGGTCTGTAGCGTTATCCTGATCGCGTTCTGTCTCGCGCTCACATTCTTTTCCTGCGGGAAGAAAGGAAACCCCGTGCCCATCCCCGTTGCGAAGGCGGGAATGATAAACGACCTCAAGGGGGAGGTCAGGGACGGCGTTCTCTTTCTCTCCTTCACGCCCGCAACGAGTCTCGGCCGCAAGGAGACAAAGACCGGCGAGGAAGAACCGAAGATAGCGAGCTTCAGGGTGGTCAAAGGGTGCGGCACCTGCCTCGGAGACCTTCAGCCGCTGCGCACCATCGTCCTCAGCGACAAGAGAGGATATACCCTGGCGGGGAACCGCCTGTATTTCTACGACGACGACCTCATGCCCGGTGAAAGTTATGCTTACAGGGTCTACCCTGTCACGGAAAGGGGCACGACCGGGGAGGCCTCGAACCCCTTTGTCATAAAATGGAAGGAACCCCCCGGCCCCCCCGAAGGCCCTCTCAAGATCGTAACGGGCGACGCCAGGGTGGAGCTGTCCTGGACGAAGGAGGAAGATCATCTTTATAATGTCTACCGTTACGACAACGGCAAATACCCGGTGGTGCCGGTGAACCCGCGCCCGATCTCCACGGCGCTTTACATGGACGCGGGGTTGACAAACGGACGGACATATACCTATGAGGTGAGAAGGGTTGTCCCGGGACCCGTCCCGCTGGAAGGAGAGGGCCTGAAGGGGACCGCCACGCCGAGAGACAAGACGCCTCCGGGAGCCCCGATGGGTGTTAAGGCCGAAAGGAAAGGGAAAGCGATAGCTCTCGCCTGGCAGGCAAACGTGGAGAAGGACCTCGGCGGGTACAATGTCTATCGCATCATGGGCTCGCAGGCGGTAAAGATCAACAGCACGCCCCTGAAGGAGACCGGGTTCCTCGATACCGGCGCTCCGGACTTTCGTTTCATCGCCTACCACGTCACCGCCGTGGATACCGAGGGGAACGAGAGCGAGCCGTCGCAGGAATCGATCATCCAGAAAGAGTGAGGCCATGGACTATTTCGAATATCGCAATGGAGAACTGTTTTGTGAGGACGTCCCCGTGAAGGCGGTGGCCAGGAAGGTGGGGACCCCTTTCTACCTTTACAGTTACGGGACCTTCGAAAGGCATTTCAGGGTCTTCGACGGGGCCTTCGCAGACGTGCCCCACACTGTCTGCTATTCCCTCAAGGCGAACCCGAACGGCGCCCTCGTAAGAACCGTGGCCAGGCTGGGAGGAGGCGCCGACATAGTGTCCGGCGGCGAGCTGTACCGGGCGCTCGAGGCCGGGATACCGGCGGAGAGGATCGTTTACTCCGGCGTCGGGAAGACGAGGGAGGAACTCCGTTACGCCATTGACGCCGGCATCCGCATGATCAATATCGAATCCGAGGGCGAGCTTCACCTGCTTGCGAAGCTTTCCCGGAAGATGAAAAAAAGGGTCCCCGTCTCGATCCGTGTGAATCCCGAGATCGATCCGAAGACCCATCCCTACATCACAACGGGCCTCAAGAAAAACAAGTTCGGCGTGCTCTGGGGGGATGCGCTCAGGCTCTACCGCGAGATGGCGGCCGGGGAATACCTTGTTCCCGTCGGTATTTCCTCGCACATCGGTTCCCAGATACTCGAGCTCGGCCCCTTCATCGAGGCCGTGACGTCCTTAAAGTCGACGATCCTGGAGCTCAGAGGACAAGGAATTAATGTCGAGATGCTCGATATCGGCGGAGGTCTGGGGATCACGTACAAGGACGAGCTCCCGCCGGATCCTGCCCGGTATGCCCGGGCGATCAGGGAGACCATCGGGGACATGGGTGTAACGCTCATCCTCGAGCCCGGCAGGGTCATCGTCGGCAACAGCGGCATCTTCGTGACGAAGCTGCTCTACGTGAAAGGGACCGCGGGGAAGACGTTCTACATCGTCGACGGCGCGATGAACGATCTTGTCCGGCCTTCGCTGTACAACGCGTACCACGAGATCCTTCCCGTCGAGGAAGGCACAGTGAAGACCGAGGTCGTCGACCTCGTGGGACCCGTCTGCGAGTCCGGCGATTTCTTTGCGAAAGACCGGGAGCTTGCCTCCCTGAAGGAGGGCAGTCTCGTCGCCATCAAGGGGGCCGGGGCATACGGTTTCGCCATGTCGTCCAACTACAATTCCCGCCGCAGGGCCGCTGAGGTCCTTGTAAAGGGAGGCGAGTTCTTTGTGGTCCGCAGGCGCGAGACATACAGGGATTTAAGGCGCGGCGAGATGGTCCCGCATTTTCTGGAGGTGTGAGAACGGTGACGCAGTTCGAGTTTTCAAAGATGAGTGCCAGCGGGAATGATTTCGTGATCGTCGACAACCGCGACGGAAAGGTCTACGAACGGTTCCCCGATGTCGCGGGTTTTGTTGCGAGCATATGCAGGTTCCACCATTCCGTGGGTGCCGACGGCGTGATATTGATCGAGGATTCCAGGGACCATGATTTTCGCTGGCGGTTCTTCAACGCCGATGGTTCGGAGGCAGAGATGTGCGGCAACGGGGGGCGCTGCGCCGCCCGGTTTGCCTTCATGAACGGCATAGCGGGCGAGAAGATGTCCTTTGAGACCGTCGCCGGCGTCATCAAGGCCGAGGTCCACGGCCGGAAGGTGAAACTGCAGCTCACGCGCCCCACGGACATGAAGCTCGACTACGCGGTCGCTCTTGAGGACAAGGAGCTTTTCCTCAGCAGCGTCAACACGGGCGTGCCCCACGCGGTCCTCCTTGTCGGTGATGTCAACGTCGTGCCCGTCGACGATCTGGGCAGGGTGATCCGGTACCACAAGGCCTTTGGCGCAAAAGGCACGAACGTCGATTTCGTTGAGGTCCTGGACAAGGAGAATGCACGGCTGAGGACCTATGAGCGCGGAGTGGAGGGAGAGACTTTCGCCTGCGGAACGGGGGCCGTCGCCTCGGGCGTCATCCTCGCCGAGAAGGCGCTTGTCCGTAGCCCCGTCAATATACACACGAAAGGCGGCGAGGTGCTGAAGATATACATCGACGGCGAGGTCTATCTCGAAGGCGAAGCGAGGTTCGTCTACAACGGCCAACTGCACGAGGAAGCACTTTTGTGAAAGGAGAAGCCATGGAACTAAAAGGTATTTACACGGCGCTTGTCACGCCTTTTCGCGACGGCGCTCTTGACGAGAAGGCATTGAAGAAGCTCATCCAGTTCCAGATAGCGGGGGGTGTGGACGGCATCGTGCCCTGCGGAACGACGGGTGAAGCCCCCACGCTTTCCTACGAGGAACACGAGAAGGTCATAGAACTTGCCATAAAGTATACCGGGGGAAAGGTGCCCGTCATCGCGGGCACGGGTTCGAACAGCACCGCCGAGGCCATAGAGCTCACGGTGTCGGCAAAGAAGCTCGGTGCGGACGCGTGCCTTCTCACCACGCCTTACTACAACAAACCCACGCAGGCCGGGCTTCTGGCCCACTTCACGACGATAGCGGAAAAGACCCGGGTTCCTCTCGTACTCTACAACATTCCGGGCCGTACGGGGATAAACATGGCCCCGGAAACGATAGCCGAGCTGGCGAAGGTGCGCAACATCGTCGGCATCAAGGAGGCCGCGGGGTCATTGACCCAGGTCTCGGAGATCTATCGCCTGACAAAAGGGAGGTTCGCCATCCTCTCCGGTGACGACAACCTCTTCCTCCCCATGATGAGCGTCGGGGCCGTAGGTGTCATATCCGTCATCTCCAATATCATGCCAAAAGAGCTCAAGTCACTGTACAAGGCCTTTATGGTGGAGAAGAACATAGCGAAGGCCATCAGGATACACACAAAGCTTATGCCCCTTTTCCAGGGGATGTTCATCGAGACGAACCCCATACCCGTCAAGGAAGCGGCATACAGGATGGGAATGATCGCGCGCGAGTACCGCCTGCCCCTTTGCCCCATGAGCGACAGGAATGCCGCCTTTCTGGGCGGCCTTCTCGGCGAGTACGGCCTCATCGCTAAAGGCGGGAGGAAAGGCCGGGCCTGAGACAAACGAGGTGTGCGATATGGTAAGGATCGTTGTAACGGGCGCATGCGGAAAGATGGGACGGGCCATTGTAAAGCTCGCCCTCGAGGACCCGGGTCTTGAGATAGCCGGTCTCGTCGAGGTGAAGGGCCATCCCATGGCGGGACGGGCTCACGACCTCATGGATGGAAGGGCCCCCTTTGTCAGCGACGAGCTGCAGCAGGCATTGACGGGGGCGGACGTGGTCGTCGATTTCACCGAGGCCGGGGCCTCCGTCAACCATTTCAGGCTGACGGCCGAAAAGGGCGTGGCCCACGTCATCGGCACGACGGGCCTGAAAGAGAACGACATGAGGACGATCAAAGAGGCGAAGGGTGCCCGGGTCGTTGTCTCCCCGAATATGAGCATCGGCATGAACGTCCTGTTTGACCTGGCTCAAAGGGTTTCCTCCATCCTGGGGGACGCCTACGACGCGGAGATCGTTGAGCTCCACCATCGCTGGAAGAAGGACGCCCCCAGTGGATCGGCCCTGAGGATCAAGGACGCCGTCGAGGCGGGGCAGAAGACCCGCGCCTGGATCGAGGTCTTCGGGCGCGAGGGGATCACGGGAGAGCGCAAGAGCGACGAGATCGGGGTCATGAGCATCCGCGGAGGGGATATCGTCGGGGAGCATACCCTCTATTTTGCCGGTATCGGCGAGCGGCTTGAGCTGACACACAAGGCGTGGTCGCGGGACAACTTCGCCAGGGGAGCGCTCATCGCGGCCAAATGGCTTATCAACCAGCCCCCGGGGGTCTACTCCATGAAGGATGTCCTTGGGCTGTGAAAAAAAGTTTTAAGTTTTAAGTTTTACGTTTCAAGTCCTTGGAGACATTGTATAGCACGAGTCGTGTGACGGGGGGGTGGCATGGCGATGCCCGGGGTCTTCCAACCTGACACTTAGAACCTGAAACCTGGAAGCTTATCCCCTGTAAAATCAGGTATAACGCGGGTGTGTGCGAAGAAAGGGTGCTTGTTAAATTTTTCTCTTGCAAAACACCCTTGGAACTGTTAGATATAGGAAACAAAAGGGAAAATTCAGACAGAGAAGGTAAGGCACAATGGCAAAATTCACAAAGATCCCCGAAGCGACCATACGGAGGCTTTCGAGCTATCTCAAGTGCATGGTCGACCTCGAGGGCAAGAGCGAAAAGGTCGCCTCGAGTGCGGTGATCGCCAGTATCTGCAATGTCAACGCAGCACAGGTGCGGAAGGACTTCGCCTACTTCGGAGAGTTTGGCATCCGCGGCATGGGGTATAATGTTAAGGACCTGAAGCGCCACATCAAGGAGATACTGGGAATCAACCGGGAATGGCGCATAGCCGTCGTCGGTGTCGGCAATATGGGAAGTGCCCTCCTCGTCTACAAGGATTTCCTCAAGCAGAACTACAAGATCGTCGCTGCCTTCGACCTTTACCCGGAACAGGTGATCGGGCGCATCTCCGAGCGAGTGGGCAAACCGGTGGAGATCCTCCACATCAATCGCCTCAAGGAGGTCGTGCAGGCCCGTAACATAGAGATTGGCATCATAACGACGCCTCCCCAGGAGGCCCAGAGGGTGGCCGATTTGCTCATCGAGGCGAACATCAAGGGCATCCTCAACTTCTCGCCGGCACCCGTCAGGACCTCGGGAGATGTGAAACTGAGAAATCTTTTCTTCACATCTGCGCTGGACAATCTGGTATATTATTTGTCAAACTAGCCAGAGGCGACCATGTGGAAGGTTCTCGCAAATGCAGTGGAGATGCTCATCTATGCGGCGGTGTATATTATACTCGCCCTCGTTGCCGTGAAAGTGATCGGCGCCACCTTCACCACCGATTTTGAAAAGAAGATCTCCGAGGAGAACAACTTCGCGCTGGCCCTCATATGCGCGTCCCTATTCACGGGTCTTGCGATCCTTCTCTCCGCCATAGTGAGATGATGAAAAGTGTTTTCGTAACGGGCACCGATACCGGCGTGGGGAAGACCATCATCTCCTCGTCCATCGCCGCCTACCTCTCGATAAAGAAAGGCCTTGACGTGGGGGTCATGAAGCCCTTCGAAAGCGGCATCGAAACAACGGGCGAAAGGGGCCTCGACGACACGTGGATCCTCAAGAGGGCGTCGGGCTCCGAGGACGCTGTTAACGAGATAAACCCCTACCTCTTCAAGGCGCCGCTGGCGCCTGAACCGGCTGCCGCCGCGGAGAACGCTTCCATCGACATCGATCTCGTCACATCCCTGTACAACCGCCTCACGGCCCGTCATGACGTTGTTATCGTCGAGGGGGCGGGCGGGCTTCTCGTGCCCATCACCGACGGGTTCTTCTATGCCGACCTCATCCGCACCTTAAACGCCCCGGTCATGGTCGTGTCAAGACTCACCCTGGGGACCATCAACCATACCCTCCTGACATGCGGCCACCTGAGGTCCATCGGCGCGAAGGTCCTCGGCGTCATCCTCAACGACACGGAGGGCGCGGGCGATATGGCATCGCAGACGAACCCCGCCATGCTGGAAAAATACCTCGACGTCCCCCTGCTGGGCGTCTTCCCCCACACGCCGGACCTCTTCGAAAAGGGAGTGGACAGAGAAAGACTCGCGGACCTCCTGGCAAGAAACATCGACTGCAGCGTATTGGAAGACCGGAAAGACCTTACTTCTTCCCGTTCCTGAGCCCCAGTTCGAGGAAGTGTTTCCTCGAGCGCTCTATCACGTCCATGGGGATGCAGTAGGCGAGCCGGAAATGGCCGGGAGTGCCGAAGCCGACGCCGGGGACGGCGAGGATGTGGTGCTTCTGCAGTTCCCTCACGAAGGCGATGTCGTCGGGGATGGGAGACCTTGGAAAGATGTAGAAGGCGCCCATGGGCTTGACGACGGAAAGGCCCGCCTCGACGAGGATGTTGTACAGGGCGTCACGTTTCTTCTGATAGTCGAGGATATCGACGCTGTTCTTCTGGAACCTGCTCACGAGGCGCTGCATGAGGGCGGGGGCGTTGATGAAGCCCAGTATCCTGTTGGAGAAGATCATGGCGTCCATGAGGGGCTTTAAGTTCGTGATGCGGGGAGAGGCGGTTATGTAGCCGATGCGTTCTCCGGGGAGCGCGAGGTCCTTTGAGTGGGAGGTCACGGATATGGTGTCCTCGTAGATGTTGAAGACGTCGGGAAGGACCACCCCGTCGTAGAGGATCTTCCGGTAGGCTTCGTCGGAAAGAAGGAAGATACGCTGTCCCTTTTCCCTACGCCTGTGAAGGACGGCTGCGAGGTCCTGAAGCTCCTTCTCGCTGTAAACGACCCCGGTGGGGTTGTTCGGGGAGTTGATGATGATGGCCTTGGTCTTTCTCGTTATGGCCGCGTCGATCTTTGCGACGTCGAGGTGAAAGTCCTCCGTGGTCGGCACGAGTTTCATGACTCCGCCATGGTTCTCGATGTAGAACTTGAACTCCACGAAGAAGGGGGTGAGCACGATGACCTCGTTGCCGGGATCGAGGAGGGACTTTAGCGCAACGTTCATCCCGCCCGCGGATCCCACGGTCATGACGATGTGGTCCCTGGTGAAGGGCAGGCCCGTCCTTTGACTGTGGAACTCGGCGATCTCGGCGCGCACATCCTCGTAGCCGCTGTTCGTCATGTAGCGGTGCATGCCCGGGTCGCCGGAGGTGACGAGGCGCACGAGCTCCTCTTTCAACCGTGCGGGGGGCTCCATCACGGGGTTGCCGAGGGTGAAGTCGAGTATGTTCTCGGGCCCGTGTATCTTCTTCATCTTCTCCCCTTCCTCGAACATTGCCCGTATCCAGGAAGAATCTCTCATCGACTTGCTGATAGCTTTCGATATACCCATCTTTGCTCACCTCTTTATGAAACGTTTTCCTATCCTGATGAATCCCTGCGCACTCTTCTCGATCGTTTCCATGGGGACACAGTACGCGATCCTGAAATAACCTTTCTTTCCGAAACCCCTTCCGGGCACGACCATGATCCGCTCGTCCTGCTGCAGCATCCTGACGAAGACGAGTTCGTCGGCGATGGGAGAACGGGGGAACATGTAGAACGCCCCTTCCGGCTTCACGCATTCAAAGCCGCCCTCCATCAACGCGTCGTAGAGGACGTCCCTCTTCCGCTGATATTCGCCGATATCCACGGAGGTGCGCTGGAACTTCGCGACGACCCGCTGGAACAGGGCCGGGGCGTTGACGAAGCCCAGGGTCCTCTGCGTGATCATGAGCCCGGACACGAGAAGACCCGCGTCGGGCATCCGCGGAGAGATGGCGATGTAGCCGATCCTCTCCCCGGGCAGGGCAAGGTCCTTCGAATGGGAGTTTATGGAGAACGTCAGGTCATAGGCCTTGAAGATGTTGGGCAGGGTTATGCCGTCATAGACAAGTTTCCTGTATGCGTCATCGGCAATAAGGTATATGTCCTGGCCCTGGGAGCGCTTCCCGTTGAGGAGCGCGACGAGGTCGGAGATGCTCTTCTGCGAATAGACGGCCCCCGTCGGGTTGTTCGGGCTGTTGAGCAGGACCGCCCTCGTCCTCGGGGTGATCGCCGCGGCCATCCTGTCGATGTCAAGCTGGAAATCGTCCTTCGACCTGACGGTCTTGAGCTTGCCCCCGTGGTTGACGACGTAGTTCTTGAACTCCCAGAAGAAGGGTGTCGGAACGATGACCTCGTCGCCCCTGTTGAGCATGCTCTTGAGAAGGATGTTGAGGCCCCCGGCGCTTCCGTTCGTCATGAAGACGTGAGAGGCGGTGAAGGGAAGGCCGTAGGTCTCTTCGAGGTACCCGGCGACCTCCTCGCGCACTTCCTCGTAACCGCTGTTCGTCATGTACCGGTGCATGCCCTTCACGGGGTCGAGGAGTGTCCCGGCGATCATCTTCTGCAACTCCCGGGGAGGCTCCGTGTCGGGATTACCCAGCGAGAAGTCATAGACGTTCTCCTCGCCGTAGAGCTTCTTTATCTTGATGCCCTCTTCGAACATCCTCCGCGTCCACCCTTCCTGGTCGGCTATCAGTTTTTGGATCTGTCGCGAAACGATCATCGGTTCTCCTTTTGATAAAAAAAGCCATGGGTCCCTTCGGCCCATGGCTCCCAAGAAAAAAGCCATGGGTCCTTGCACCCATGGCCCTTTGCTGTCTAGCGCAAAGTTATGCCCGGGTGCAAGCTCCTAAAGAAGAAGAAGTAAAAGAAAGCGGCAAACAGCTTCGTCATGTGAACATTAAAGATCACGATGGAGTTTTTGTCAAGGAAAAGATGGGAGCGGCGGCAGGGGCGATGAGGACCGCCGCGCGTGCCGGGGGAAGGACCGCCGACCGGGGCTTATGAATTGACATCGGTCTGCCGAGACCTTATAATATACCGGAATTTTTAACTTTCGTAAGGAGGCCACATATGGCAGGCGGTTCACAGGGATACAGCGGAAGCGACGATTACATAGCATCGAAAGCACTCATGGAGATTGTCAATGTGGCGGTGGTTCTCAAGAAACCACTCGTGGTGAAGGGCGAACCGGGCACGGGAAAGACTCTCCTCGCCCACAGCATCGCCCGGGCGCTCAACAAGAAGCTCCTCATCTGGAACATAAAGTCGACCACCAAGGCCCGCGACGGCCTGTATGTCTACGATACCGTGCAGAGGCTCAACGATGCGCGGTTCAAGGACAAGGACATCAGCGACATCAGGCAGTACATAAAGATGGGAAAACTGGGCCAGGCGTTCTCGAGTGACGAACAGGTCATCCTCCTCATCGATGAGATCGACAAGGCCGATATCGAGTTTCCCAACGACCTGCTCAACGAGCTTGACGAGATGAGTTTTCACATCAACGAGCTCGATGAGGAGGTGACGGCGAAACACAGGCCCATCGTCATCATAACGAGCAACTCGGAAAAGGAACTCCCTGACGCGTTCCTGAGGAGATGTCTCTTCTACTACATCGAGTTCCCCGACGGAGAGATGATGGAGAAGATCATCAAGGTCCACTATCCCGACATCGAGGACAAGCTTGTCAGGGAGGCCCTGAAGAAGTTCTACTGGATACGGGAGATGGACGGGCTGAAGAAAAGACCGTCCACAAGCGAGCTCCTCGACTGGATAAAGGCACTTGCCCTGGGCGGCATCAAGATCGAGAAGATCAACAACGAGATCCCCTTTCTCGGGACGCTCCTCAAGAACGAACAGGATACGGACAGGTTCGTGCGTGTCTCGACGAACCAGGGTGGATTTGGATTCAGAAGAAGGTAGCCATGTTCATAGATTACTTCTTCACGCTGCGAAAGAAGGGCGTCCCCGTTTCCATCAAGGAATGGATGTCCTTTATTGAAGCCTTGTATGAAGGTCATTTTCAATCGAGTCTCAACCATCTCTATCATATCGGCAGAGCCTTTCTTGTCAAGAGCGAGGCATACTACGACGCCTATGATCTTGCCTTCCAGGAGTTCTTCGGCGGTATCGCCACCGAGGATGTCGAGCTCGACAAGGTGCTGGGATGGCTCGAGAACCCGCTCAACCGGCTGCCGAAGATGAGTCCTGAAGAGATAATGGAGTTTCAGAGGCAGCTCGAGGAGTTCAAGCGCACCCATGACCTCGAGGAACTGATGCGGCAGTTCAGGGAGCGCCTGAAAGAGCAGAAAGAGCGCCACGACGGCGGGAGCAAATGGGTCGGCACGGGAGGCAAATCTCCCTTCGGTGCCTACGGGTATCATCCCGGCGGGATCAGAGTCGGGGGAGAGTCATGGATGCAGTCGGCCTCCAAAGTGGCCACGGAGCGAAGGTACCGGAACTACCGCAACGACATCATCCTCGATGTGCGGCAGACGAAGATGGCCCTGAAGAAACTGCGCGAGCTCAAGCGCGAGGGCACCGAGGAAGAGCTGGACATAGAGGAGACCATCGACAAGACGGCGAAGGAAGGCGGCGAGATCGAGCTCGTCTTCAGCAAGTCCCGGGAGAACTCGGTGCGGATCATCCTTCTCATGGACACCGGCGGATCGATGCTGCCCTACACGGAACTGTGCGAGAAGCTCTTTTCCGCGGCCACACAGGCGAACCACTTCAAGGAGTTCCGCTACTTCTTCTTTCACAACTGCATTTACCAGGATATATACGAGGATATGGCCAACTACAAGAATGTGCCGACGGAGAAGCTTTTCTCGCTCTTCAACAAGAACTACAAGCTCATACTCGTCGGCGACGCCAGGATGGCATATTCGGAGCTCTTCGAGGTCAACGGTTGCATCGATTACTTCTCGACGAACGACAAGCCGGGCCTCGAGTGGCTCACAAAGATACGGGATCATTTCCCGCACTCGGTATGGCTCAACCCGACACACAAGAACTTCTGGGGGCATTACACCGTTGACACCATCGGCAAGCTCTTCCCCATGTACGAGCTCACCATCGACGGCCTGAAAGATGCGATAAAGGCATTGACGTCGAAGACGAGGAACCTTCTCCATCAGTAGGATTTCCTCGCGACAGGGGCCGGTCGCGCGGATGTGGCGCGGGCGAAAATAACTATTACTATTTTTGAGAATATCCTTTATAATTTTCAGCAGGCTGGCTTCAAGCCGGCCTCAAAGACTTCAACTATCCCGGTGGAGCTTAAGGGACAGATGAACGATCGGGGCCCAGGACCCTGGAGGATGTCACGGTGAGCGCTGTCATGGACAGGGTTTCGTCGCTCAAGAACACGGAGCTGTTCCGCGCTCTCGAGGATGGCGACCTGGAGAAGCTTTCTACGAAACTTCGGGAGAGGGTCTATCCGCCGAACACGGCCATTGTGCGTGAAGGCGCCTCCGGCGACGCGATGTTCATCATCAAGAATGGACAGGTCGAAGTAAAGAAGAGGGAGCAGAACCTCGGTGTCGATCTCACCATCGCAACGCTCGGCATGGGGGCGTGCTTCGGCGAGATGGCGCTTCTGACCGGCAAGCCCCGCTCCGCCACGGTCATGGCCATCGCGGCCACGGAGCTCTTCGTCCTCGAAAAGAAGGACTTCGACGCGCTGCTCCTCGAGCATCCGAGCATCTCCATATCCATCAACAAGATAGTTGCGGAACGCATCGAGGAGATGAACACGCAGAAGAGCATGGGCGTCGTCTCCATGCAGACGCTCAAGATCGATCCCGATTTCATCACCGTCATACCCGAGGCGGAAGCATTGAAGTACAGGATGCTTGCCACGTCGTACGGAAACGGGAGCCTGACCATCGCCATGGTGAACCCCCAGGACATACTCGCCCTCGATGAAGCGCGCAGGCTCGTCAAGGCCAAGTTCACGAAGAGCGTCGCCCTCGATCAGGTCATCGTCTCCGAGGAAGATTTCAAGCAGTTCATGGAAGGCGAATACAAGAGCATCACGAAGCCCCTCGTCGAGGAGAAGACAGAGGTCAACCTCGACGATTTCCTCGACTCCATGGACCACATCCAGTCGGACATCATGAAGGATGTCGAGTTCGACGAAGGCCAGGAAGACGATTCGGGGATAACCGATCTCGCGCGCGAGGCCGAGGGCGCCCCCATCATCAGGCTCACGAACAACATCATCGCCATGGCCCTGAAGAAGGGCGCAAGCGATATCCATATCGAACCCATGGAGCGCGGACTGCGCGTGCGGTACCGCATCGACGGTGTGCTGCGCGAAGAGATGATGCTTCCCAAGAAGGTGCAGCTGCCGCTCATCAGCAGGGTGAAGATCATATCGAAACTGGACATCACGGAGCGCCGTCTTCCGCAGGACGGCAGGATCACCATCAAACTCGGCAGCAAGTCCGTCGACTTCCGTGTATCCACGGTTCCGACGAAGTTCGGAGAGAAGATCTGTACAAGGATCCTCGACAAGACGAACACGACGATGGGCCTCGACAAGCTCATCTCCCACGCGCCCGTCCTCGAGCTTGTCCGCGACATGATCAAGAAGCCCTACGGCATCATCTACGTCACGGGCCCGACAGGGTCGGGAAAGAGCACGACGCTTTACAGCTCGCTTGCCGAGATCAACGACATAGGCGTCAACATATCCACCGTCGAAGACCCTGTCGAATATGACCTCGAGGGCGTCAACCAGGTGCAGGTGAACTCCGACATCGGGCTCGACTTTGCGCGGGTTCTGAGGGCCTTCCTGAGGCAGGACCCGGACATCATTCTCGTCGGCGAGACACGCGACACGGAGACTGCGAAGATCGCCGTCGAGGCGGCACTCACGGGCCACCTCGTCTTCACGACGCTCCATGCCAACGATGCTCCAAGCACCTTCATGCGTCTCTCCGAAATGGGCATCGAACCATTTCTCATCTCCACCTCCGTCATCGGCATCATCGCCCAGCGCCTCGTGCGCAGGATCTGCGGCAAGTGCAAGGAAGCCTACCAGCCCGACCCCATGATCCTGAAATACCTCGATCTCGACGAGAACACCACGCTATATAAAGGAAAGGGATGCGACGTGTGCGGGGGAACGGGATACAAAGGAAGGGTCGGAGTGTATGAGGTCCTTATCGTCAACGAAGAGCTCAGGCATCTCATTGCGGAAGGGGCCGACACCCTGGCCATCCGGGACGCGGCGATTAGAAGCGGCATGAAGGCCCTGAAGGAGTATTGTCTTATCCTTCTCAGTGAAGGGCTCACAACTGTTGACGAAGTCCTCCGGACAGTCGCGGTCCAGAATTGATCCGAACGTCACTCGTCAAATCAAAGACCGTCTCTCGCATTCTGCGTTTCATCCTTGCGTTGTTCACGTTGCTTCTCATCTTTCTCATCTTCTACTCTTACCAGGAGGGCGCGTGGAAAGAGATCGTCGCCTACTATCGTTTCTTTTTCGACTACAAGAAACTGCGCCTCTTCATCCTCTCTTTCGGACCCTTCGCGGCGATCGTGTTCATCATGATCCAATGCCTCCAGGTCGTTTTCGCCCCGGTGCCTGGTGAGATAACAGGATTCGTCGGAGGCCTTATCTTCGGCAACACCTGGGGAGCGATCCTCTCCACGATCGGCCTCACCCTCGGTTCTCTCGGTGCATTCGCAATCTCGAGGATGCTTGGATTGCGATTCGTGGAAAAGGTCGTAAAGAAGGCTTACATAGACAAGTTCAATTTCTTTGTCACCCACAAAGGGCTCAACGTGTCCTTCATTCTCTTCCTCATCCCCGGCTTTCCGAAGGATTCGCTGTGCTACCTTCTGGGATTGACCCGCATCAGGCTCATCGACTTCATCATAATGAACGTCTTCGGAAGACTGCCTGGAACGCTGATGCTGACCATGCAGGGCACCGCCGTGTACTCCCAGCAATACCGCCTGTTCTTCGTCCTTCTTTCTCTGAGCATTGTTCTGACCTTCGTTCTCTATCTGGCCAGGGGCTACCTGATCAGGAAGATTGTCAGGGCAGTCCGCAGGACACGCGTCTTCCTCGGCCGGAAGTAATTTGAAATAAATGGCTTTTTTTTCACATTCTTTCTTGACAGAATGTTTTATTGATATACAATAAAAAATAAATAGATTTGCGCTACAAAAACCTAAAGCGAGGGGGAATCATGGCGACAAGATGCTCTACGAAGAAAAGTAAGGCGGCAACGGCTGTAAAGGCAGAAACAAAGAAGACAGTGAAGGCGCCGGCAAAGAAGGCTGCTCCCGCGAAGGCGAAACCTGCCGCAAAGAAGGCGCCGGCAAAGAAGGCTGCTCCCGCGAAGGCGAAACCCGCAGTGAAGAAGGCTGCTCCCGCGAAGGCGAAACCTGCCGCAAAGAAGGCGCCGGCAAAGAAGGCAACCGCGGCGAAGGCGAAACCCGCAGCTTCGACGACGACAACAAAGAAACCCGCGGCGAAGAAACCTGCGGCAAAGAAAGCGCCCGCGAAAAAGTAAAAGGGGGCCATCCATGGCGACAAAGGGTGTAGCCGCAAAACCGAAACCCGCAGTGAAGAAGGCTGCTCCCGCGAAGGCGAAACCGGCAACGGCAAAGCCCGCGAAGAAGGCTGCTCCCGCGAAGGCGAAACCTGCTCCCGCGAAGGCCGTCAACAAGAAGGGGATCAGGTATTCATGCGGTGTGTGCGGGCTTATCGTCTCTGTGGATACTGCATGCAACTGTGTCGGGGTTTGCGATCTCGTGTGCTGCTCGAAGCCGATGCAGGTGTTGAAGAAGTAAAGCTTTAGAGCCCGTCAGCTATATTTTCGTGTCATTATCTGCCGGCACGGTGTCGATTTTTTTTCGTGCCGAGACGAGGGACGTGTCCTCTCTGGGGTTCATGTCGATCCCACGGATGACTTCGCGCAGTTTTGCATGAATGGAAGCGCGGTATTTCTCCGCCATGACCGCAGTGTCCTTGTCCCATTTGTGTACGCTGACAAATCTGGCGAGCGCGTCGACGTACTCGGAGATTACCTGGAGTTGTATCTCCACGAGCCCGGGGTTTGAATAATACAGGACCGTTCTGTGATAGGTATCGGATATCCTCGCGCATTCGTGTTCCCACAACTTGCTTTTCGACCGAAGTCCGAACACCTCGTTGTTGAGTGATCCTATTCTCTCCTGCAGCCGGTCGATCTCCATCATCTTTTCCTTGATGACCGTCTCTCTTTGCGACCGCTCATTCTCGAGATGACGGATCTCGGTTGCATATTCCTTCCTGACCTCCTTCCTGATAACGGCCTTTGTCTTCCGGTAGTTCGCGAGGATCTGCAGCGCCCTTTCCCTGATACTGTCGAGTTCCCCGGCAGCGGTCGCGTTTTCGGTTCGGGTTTCCCCGGAGCATCTGTTGTGTTCCCGAACACCTTCCTCTTTATCCATCGAACCTTTACTCCTCATGATCGATCGTCGCTTTCATCCCACCCGGCGTGTTCGGCGGCTGCCAGGAGAAAAGGCGCATCCTGCGGGCCGCAGCGGGAAGTGTGCTGCATGTCTGAAAGGTAGCACTGCCTCGACCTGATGATGTACTTGTGCCCCTCGGATACGATTGTCTTCTTCCTCACCAGGAATTCCCGGTAACTGATGACGCGCAGGAAACCGTCATCGTTGTCGTAGATCTCGACGAACTTGTCGGCGTAACCTATGGTGCGCTGGAAGACATTCCGCACGGACCATTCGAGGTAGGTGGAGAATCGCATATCTATATGTTCGGCGTGATCGTACTTCGTCAATGCCTGGAAGATCCCGAGAAGGCCTGTTTGCTGGAGATCGTCATCATCGAAGACGGGGCTTAAAGACCTGTACTTCCTTGCTATGGCCATGATCCTTGGCCTGTAGAGCTCCCAGAAAAGGAGAACGACCGTCTCGTACCGGTTCTCTGGAGGGCTGGCGGGCGACTGCGACCATCGAAGATAGAGCTCATCGACTTTCTCATTTCTGTCGTACTTGCTGTCGTCCAGGGGAACCCGGGACCGTACGGTCTCCTTTATGGAAAGAGCCGTCACCCGGAGCCGTGCCGGTACCTCAGAGAGATCGACCATCGGGTTAGAACCCGCGTTATTGATAACCAGCTGGTTGCCTGACATATTCAATGCGCTCAACGTCAGGGCGGAACGACAGGGCCAGTTCTTCCGGCACACGTCCTCACGCTTGCGACACCCCGTTATACGGGCTTATGACCGCGAGCCGCTCCCGACTCGCCCATACCTTACATGGCCGTTCGAAAAGTTGTCAACAGGAAATACACGAGTCTGCCCGTTTACATTTTGATGCCTGTCGGCGCGATGATTCTGGTGTGTTTCCCGCTCTATGGAGGGCCGGAAATGAAGGGAGCCGCGGAGGATCGGCGGTAAGGCCGGCGACCTCATCCGCACGTCCTGTCGCGGGCGGGACCTCCTCGGGAGGAGCATCACCTGTCGACCGGTTTTACGCCGTCATTGTTCCCGTATCCCCGTACGGTTATCTCGACGAAGGAGGACTTCGGACCGGACGCAAGGGAACTGTTCGGCTCATCCACTGCAGCGATCTCCTTGAGCCGTGTCATGAGTTCCCCGAGGACGGATGCGTCGATCCATCCCGAGACTGTTGAGACGTTATCCGCCGTGCTCTCCTCGATCCTCGTCGCTCCCAGGGAACGCATGATCGTCTTCGCCTGGATCGCAGTTCGGCCGGGGTCCTTCGACATCATGGCGACGCGGCTTCGGACATCGGGCACCGCGGCGCGTGCGGGAGGCATGGGCGCGGACTCCGCCGCCTTGCCTTTCTCTTCCATCTCCGTCGTGCCCCTTGTCCTGACGCGCCCCGCCCCGGGTGGGACAGGGGCCTTCGAATACGACAGTAGGTCGTCTGCATGCCGCTCGGGGCTCGCCGCTTTTTCCGCAGCCGCGCCCGGACGCTGGGCAGCCTTGTAGGCCCGTTCCGGCGGCGCCTCCTGCGTGGCGACGTCAGGTGCGGGCTTTGTTGTCGGCGGGCCGGCAGCCTCCTTTTTTAAAGTCTGTGCCGGGGGAGGTGCGGGCTTGGGAGGGACGGATTCGGGTCTTGTCTCGGGCGGCGTTTCCTTCTTCACGGCAGGTGCCGCCTCCCTTATCGCGGCATGCGGCACCGTTTCGACGGCAGGAGGAGGCGCGGCAGGCCTTTCGAGGTTTGCCGTTTCGTGAAGGGTCGACCTGAAGACATAGACGGCCAGGACGACGACGAATACGGTTGCCAGCGCCTGGACGGGGATCTTTATATGGAGAGGGAAGAAGAGCCTGCGGAAGAGACCCGCTTTTCTCCCTTCTTCCTCGTGGATCCGTGACAGTATCTTTTCCGTCAGGTCCGGTGGCGGGTCGATCTCATCAAGGTCGGCGAGCATCGCCCGCGTTCTCTTCAGTTCTTCCAGCTTATGAAGACAGTCGGGGCACGTGGAGAGATGTTCCTCGACGATCCGGCGCTCCGCGGTCTCAAGATAACCGTCAAGATAGGCGGTGAAACGATCCTCCATGTCGCCGCATTCTCTCATAAGTCACCGAGCACTTTCTTCAGGCTTTCCCTGAGGGCGTTGCGTGCTCTCGAAAGCCGGGACTTGACCGTGCCGTCGGGTATGCCGAGCATGCCCGTGATCTCTTCGTAGGAGAATCCCTGGATATCCCTGAGCACGATAATCTCGCGGTGTTCCTTTTCGAGGCCGTTGATGCAGTCCTGCACCTTTTGCTGCATCTCTTTCCGCACAAGCACGTCGAGGGCGGGGGCCTCCCGCGAGGGCGGATCGAAAGCGGGACCGCCATCTTGCCCGACGGGCGGATCGTCGATGCTGACCGGCTCATGGTACGCCCTGCTCCCTGCCTGACGCATGCGGTTCCTGGCATGGTTCACCACAATGCCGTAAAGCCAGGTCGAAAACCTGGCGTCGCCTCGAAAATGCTTTATCGTCCTGTATGCGGAGAGAAAAGCCTCCTGCACGACGTCGCCTGCGTCTTCGTAATTCCCCGTCATGCGATAAGCGATGTTGAACATCCTTTTCTGATGCCTCCTCACCAGGACCTCGAACGCCGCCGGTTCGCCTCCCTGGCACAGCGCGACGTACTGAGCGTCTTCGTCCCTCTCCTCACGCCGCCCTTCCGTGGTATGAGACAGTCCGGCGGCTGGTTTTGTTCCATCCCCGGCTATCAGGGATATCATGCTGTGCCATATGAGGGCTATAGTTTCCATTCGGCCGCGACGCGATGAGGCAGATTTTCTGATGTTTTACAGCACCGTGACGTCGATTGCAAAGAAAAAAGGTCGCCGCCGGGACGGAAGACCCCCGGGAGACCTTAAGAGATAATGCTCTTTATCCGATGATACTATTACCGGCAGAGATGGTTCTGCGGGAATCCATGGAGGTCTGGGATTCGTGATAACGGATTTCGCGAAAAAGCTCGAGACAGTAATAAACTTCATCCCTCCCATTCCGGTTGTCATCGTCGAACTCTTGAAGGCGCTCAATGATGAGAACGCGAGCATGAACGACATCGCAAGGATAATTGCGAAAGACCCGCCGATGAGCATGAACGTTCTCAAGGTGGCCAATTCCGCCTTCTACCGCCTCACCAACAAGGTCGCCACCGTGCAGCATGCCGTGAGCATGCTCGGCGTGAAAGAGCTGGGAATGATCTGCGTTTCCTGCGGGGCCTATCAGGCTCTCAAGCCGCCGGCGGACTCGGAGTCCTTTGACGTCAATGAATTCTGGAGGCACTCCGTCGCGACGGGTGTCATCGCGAAGAAGATCTGCGCGGAGCTTGCCGTAGGCGACAAGAACACGATATACTTCGGCGGTCTCCTCCACGATATCGGCAAGGTTGTCCTCGACCGTTTTGCCCACGAGGTTTACAAGATCGTCATCCAGGTCACGCACGAGGAATGTCTTCCCATGATCGAGGCCGAGAAGAGGATCATCGGCGAGTCTCACGACACCGTCGGCGGGATGATCATGGAGAGGTGGAAATTCCCCTTCACCCTCACCGACGTGGCTCGGTATCATCACGCCATCGCCCTGTGCCCCGAAGAGACACGCCCAACAGTTGCCGTGTGTGCCCTCGCCGACGAACTGGCACGGGTGAGGTACTTCGGTTTCGGTGGTGACAGGAGCGGCATCGTCCTCGAGGAAACGGAGGCCTTCCGGGCATTGCACACCATCTCGCCCACCATCGCGAACGTGGACGTCTTCAAGCTCCTTTGCGACCTCGAAACCGTCGATGACGAGATAGTCGAGATGGAGAAGATACTGACGACCTGAAAAGAATGTTCCAGGTCTCAGGTCTCATGTTCCAGGTTAAAGACCTTGAGAGGATTCAGGGAGCAGGTGATAGGACCTATAAGACTTATAGGACTATGACCAATAGGACATATAAGACCCATAGGACCTTGGACTGTCGTATCAGTCCTATAGTGTCCTATAAGTCCAATATGTCCTATTGGTCCTATAACTCCTATAGGTCCTATCCAGCCTACCCCCTGCCTTTTGCTGGTGAAAAACCCGGAACAGCGTGATAGAATGGGGCTCAAATACTATCAGACAGGAGAAGATACCATGGCTATCCGAAAAGGAAGAACGCGCAGCACACTGTTTTGCTCCGCTTCATGCGCTGTGCTGGCCTCACTCTTTTTCCTTTGTGCCTGCAACGTTGCCTATCTCGAGAAATTTGCCCAGTTCGACGCACATCAGGGGAACTACGAGGAGGCGGTTCAGGATCTCACGAAGGCCATCCGCTACGCGCCGAGAGATCCCGTGCCCCGTGCGGGACGTGCGTATCTTTATCAGAAAATGGGCAGGCATGATGAGGCCATTGCCGATTACACGAAGGCCATCGAGCTCGACCCCACCGACGACGAGCTTTATCTCATGCGGGGCCTTGCCTATTCCCTGAAAGGGGACCAGGACAAGGCGATACTGGACTACTCGACAGCCATCGAGATAGATCCGCACAACAGCGACGCCTGCTTCAACAGGGCTCAGGCCTGGGAGGCCAAAGGGAACCCGGAGCAGGCCGTGAAGGATTACCAGGCGGCGGCCCGTCTCGGCAACCCGCGCGCGCAGGGCATCCTCATGGCCAGAAAGATAGCCTGGTAAGCGCAGACGAGTCGGCACTTCGTGCCTAACGAGTCGGTGCTGACGCACCTAACGACAATACGCGGAAATACTTAGTGCACGTGTTTTTCTTTATCTTTACCCTGTCCGCCCGTTTGCCCGAAGGGCAGACCCGTCCACTCGTTAGGCGCATTCAGCGCCGACGCGCAAGCGCCATTTGGAACTTTTTTTCACCCTCCCGTGTCTCACCAAAAAGAATGAAAACAGCTATCCCAAGGAGGTTGTCCATGAAAGGTGTTTCGGTCATTGCCATCTTTGCCGTCATCTGCTCGATCCTTTTTCTGCCGGGGCTTTCGCACACGCGGAAACCGGAGGACGGCGACAAGACGCTGTCCCCCTATTTCTTCGTGAAAAGCGACGATCCCAAGCTCGACCAGCTGCCGCTCAAGGCCACGTCCGCGGTGGCGAACATCTCCGGTGTCATCGCGGACGTCGTGGTGACCCAGGTGTACAAGAACGAGGGCAAGAAGGCACTCGAGGCGATCTATGTCTTCCCCGCTTCCACCCGGGCTGCCGTGTACGGTATGAAGATGGTCATCGGCAAACGCGTCATCGAAGCAAAGATCAAGAAGCGTGACGAGGCCCGCAAGGACTACGAAGACGCAAAGAAGCAGGGCAAGAGCGCATCTCTTCTGGAACAGCAAAGACCGAACGTTTTCCAGATGAACGTTGCCAACATCATGCCCGGTGACGAGATACGGGTGGAACTGAAATACACGGAGATGCTCGTCCCCACGGACAGGATATACGAGTTCGTCTATCCCACGGTGGTTGGCCCCCGGTACTCGAACAAACCCGCCGACGGTGCGCTGCCTTCCGACAAATGGGTTCAGAACCCCTATCTGCGGGAAGGAGAGAAACCGACGTATGCCTTTGACATGACTGTCAACGTCGCGGGCGGTATGCCCATCAAGGAGCTGGCCTCCACCTCCCACAAGATCAACACCGCTTTCAACGGTCCAGCGAACGCAAAGGTGACCCTCGACAAGTCCGAGAAGTCAGGCGGCAACAAGGACTACATACTCCGCTGGCGCCTTGCCGGGGACAGGATACAGTCCGGCCTTCTCCTGTACGAGGGTGAAAAGGAGAAGTTTTTCCTCTGCATGCTGCAGCCCCCGAAGAAGGTGAAGAGCGCACAGATACCGGGCAGGGAGTACATCTTCGTCGTTGACGTTTCCGGCTCCATGCACGGTTTTCCTCTCGACATATCGAAGAAGCTTCTCAGGAGCCTCATCGGCAACCTCCGTCCTACGGATACGTTCAACGTCCTGCTCTTCTCGGGCGGGTCGCGGCTCATGTCCGAGAAGTCCCTCCCGGCAACGAAGGAGAACGTGGACAACGCCATCAACGTCATCGACCGCCAGCGCGGCGGAGGCGGCACCGAGCTTCTTCCGGCACTCAACCGGGTGCTTGCGCTCCCGAAGCTTGAGAACTACTCCCGGAGCATCATCGTCGTCACCGACGGGTACGTCATGGTCGAAGAAGAGGTCTTCGACCTTGTCCGCACCCACCTCAACGATGCCAACATGTTCGCCTTCGGGATCGGCAGCTCGGTGAACCGTCACATCATCGAGGGCATGGCCCGCGTTGGCATGGGTGAGCCCTTCGTCATCACGAAGCCCGCTGACGCAGCGGCCCAGGCGGACCGCTTCCGGGCGATGATAGAATCACCTGTCCTGACGAAGGTCAAGGTGAGCTTCAAGGGGTTCTCCACCTATGATGTGGAACCTGTCTCCATTCCCGATGTCCTCGCGGACCGCCCCGTCATGGTTTTCGGCAAGTACAGGGGAGAACCCAGGGGGACAATAACGGTGACAGGCGTTTCGGGAAGCGGGAAGTTCACGGAGTCGATCAACGTGACGAGCGTGAAGCCGCTCAAGGAGAACGTCGCGCTGCGGTACCTCTGGGCGCGCCACCGGATCGCGCTGCTGTCCGACTACAACAAGCTCCATTCCAGCGACAGGCGCGTAAAGGAAGTGACCGACCTCGGCCTCGCCTACAACCTGCTGACGGCCTACACGTCCTTCGTGGCCGTCGACAACAAGGTGAGGAACACGGGGGACAAACCTGAGACAGTGAATCAGCCCCTGCCGCTACCGGAGGGCGTCTCCGACTATGCGGTCGGCGGGTCCGGTACGATGAAGACCATGGCCATGGCCCCGCCTTCTCTGGCCCCGTACCCCCGCCCGGGCTACATGGGAACGGCCCGCGCGGAAGAGGCCCCGATGAAGGACAACGGGAAGCGAAAGGCCCCCGCAGGTCCCAGGATCTCCCTCGGTGACGTGGCAGTCTCCGGTGGGGTCACGAAACAGGCGGCGCTGGAAACGATACGGAAGATCGAAGGCGACATCGCGTCATGTTCCGCCGGCATAACAAACCCGGTCGGCTATGTCATTACCCTGACGGTGAACGCCGACGGCACGGTGAAGGATGTGAAGTTCAAGGATGGAAAGAACGATTCCCTAGAGCAGTGCATAAAGGCGCTCATGAAGCAGCTCAAATTCGCAGCGACCGGGGACGGCAAGGGCGCCTCGGTGACTGCGACAATCCTTCTGAAACCCTGAACAGGGGAGACATGACATGCAGGGCCGGGTCGTCGGACCCGGCCCTGCTTCCTCTTGTTGCATTTGCCTTGCCCGCCATGGTATTTTGTTATCCGTTATGATCGAAGAATGGGAACTCCTTGAATCGAAAGTGGACAGAGACTATCGCGTGTTCCGCATACAGTCGGAGCTTGCCATGTCTCCCAGAACGAAAAAGGTCGGCAAGTTCTACACCATCGACACCCGCGACTGGGTCAACGTCATCCCCGTTACGCCCGAAGGCCGGATAGTGATGATCAAGCAGTACAGGCACGGGTCCAAAGAGGTGACGCTGGAGATACCGGGAGGGCTCGTGGACGAGAACGACCCCCGCGAGGCGGCACAGCGGGAGCTCCTTGAAGAGACGGGATACGCCGGCGACAGGGTCGAGCTTCTCGGATTCGTGAATCCGAACCCCGCCATATTCAATAACCGCTGCCACACATACCTCGTTGAGAACGCGCGGGAGGTATCGGAGAAGGCGCTTGACCCCGATGAGGATATCGAGGTCGTTCTCATGTCCGCCGACGAGATACCGTCCATCATAGCAGGCGGCGGCATAAACCACTCCCTCGTGATAGTCGCCTTTCATTTCTATTTCATGAAGAAACTCTGTTCCCAATGAGCACGAAGTCGCAAGAGGTCTTCGTGCTGGGTGTCGCGGGCAGGTCGGGCAGCGGCAAGACCACCCTCATCGAAAGGCTCCTTCCCCTGCTCAAGGGTCAGGGCCTTCGCGTCGCCGTCATCAAGCACACCCATCACGACCTGGAGTTCGATGTTCCCGGAAAGGATTCATACCGTTTCAAGCAGGCGGGAGCCGTCACTTCCGTTCTCGTCTCCCGGACAGGACTGGGGATCGTGAAAGACTTCGCGGAGGAACCTTCCCTTGCCGAGATCATATCCCGTTATGCCACGGACAGCGACATGGTCATTGTAGAAGGGTTCAAGCATGAAAGGGCGCCGAAGATAGAGGTCTTCACGGCCACCCGCGGCGAACCCCCCTTATGCCTCTCCGGTGACGACACATACATGGCCCTCGTCACGGACGAGGACATAGACACCCCTCTGCGCCGCTTCGCCCGCGACGACATAGAGGCCATAGCCCGATTCATAACATCACGCATTCCCGGAAAAGGCATCTCATGAAAGTTCAATGGTTCAAGGGTTCAAGGGTTCAAACAGCTCTATCGGTTCCAACAGTTCCAACGGGTTTGTGGAGGTGCGATGTCCCTTCACAAGGATGAGGCCATAGTCCTTTCCAAGCGCGCCTACGGTGAATCGGACAGGATCATCCACCTCTTCACCCGCGAGGCGGGAAAGGTGTCAGCCTTCGCGAAAGGTGCCGGCAAGAGCCAGAAGAGGTTCATGAACACCCTGGAGCCCTTCAATCACATCCGCCTCGAATATTTCGAAAAACAGGGCCGGGGGATGGTGCGGATAGAGAACGCAGACCTTGTGGGACCCAACAGCGGCATCGAGGTGAGCATGAGACGGGCCTGCAGCGCCTCCTTCTTTGCCGAATTTGTCGACAGGCTGACGCGGGAGAGAGAGCCCCACGACACGCTCTTCACCGCGCTGAAGGAGTTCATCGACCTTGCCCGGACGAAGGACCCCGTGTATGCCGACATCCTTCATTACGAGCTTCTCATGCTCGATATTCTCGGCTACCACCCCAACTTCGACACCTGCGTCTATTGCGGCGCCGCCATGGAGGAAGCCGAAAGGCTCCACTTCTCCCGCGAGCGCGGCGGCATCCTCTGCGCCGTCTGCGCAAGGTCCCTCCCGCACAGAAAATGCGCGCAGGGGCTCATCCCCGGTTTCCTCTCCGCCAAGGCGATGCAGGACGGCTTCGCCACGCACGCCCTCGAACGCGAGGCCCAGGACCTGATGGAAAGCTTCCTCGCCTACCACATAGACGTAGACTTCAGATCCTACCGCCTGCTCAAGACGCTGGTGTTCTAAAGGCGGTTCCAGCAACTGTGTTGAATGTCAATTGATTTCTTTTTCATGAACGGGCCTCCGCCCATGTTGCTTTGTTCTTCATCA